>JACZJD010000007.1 GCA_014860725.1 Aquamicrobium sp. | reverse complement strand
CCTCTTGTCCGGCCCCCTCCCGTCCTGCCATGAAGCGGGTCAGCGCCCGCAGGTCGTCCGGCGAGCATGAAAAGCACTGACCGCCCGCCGGCATGCCGTTCTTGCCCGCGAGGGCGACCCGCAGAAGGGTCTCCTCGCCCTGCGCCCAACGCGCATCCCACTGCGTGCGGTCGCCGGTCAGCGGCGCGAGCGAATCCCGCACCGTGTGGCAGGCCTTGCACGAGGTCTCGTAAAGCTCAGCCAGGTGCGGATCGGCCGGCGCGAGCGCCGCGCTTTCGGCCTCGCTCAGCGCGCGCGGGGGCTCCCGCCCGTCGCTGCACGCGGCGACGAGCGCGCCGACGGCAACGACCGCACCCACGACCCCGCCGACAACCGCTGGGGCGTGTCGAACGAACTGCATGATTGTCTCCTCCGCGACTAACTATAGCGATGGCTATATTTCTGTCAATGAAGGTTGCAATTCAGCCTCTTGTCGGTCATCCCTTGAAGGGATGACCGCCACGTTCAGCGGCAGGAAGCCGCAACAGGACCGCTCGAAGAGGACCTACGACCGCCTGCTCGACGTCACCGGGCAGCTGCTGGAGGAGGTGGGCGTGGACCGCGTATCGACGAACCTCGTCGCCGAGCGCGCCGGCGTCTCGCCGCCCACGGTCTACCATTACTTCGTCGACAAGTACGCGCTGTTCCGGGCCCTGGGCGAAAGGCTGATGGCGGCCCAGAACGCGCTCGTCGCCATCGACTTCCACCAGTCGGAGTCGGAGATCGCCGCCACGCTCGCCGCCCATGTGCGGCTGACGCGCGATTTCCCCGGCGGCATCTGGGTCATGCGCATGCTGCGCGCCGTGCCGCAGCTTGCCGAGGTGCGCCTGGCCTCGCATCGCCAGCTCGCCACCTCGCTGGTCGACCAGGCGGTGAGCGAGGACCCGGCCATCGACCGGGCCGCGCTCGAACGCACGGTCCGCCTCGCCATCGAGATGGGCTATGCCGCGATCGAGATGGCGCTCGAGGAGCCGTCGCTCGACGTGGACGAGACGATGCGGCTGACCGCGCGCGCCGTCCGCAGCCTTGCCGCCACGGCCTGAGGAAGCGGTGCGCCGTCGCATCGGCGCGGAACGTCGCAGGCAGGTTCCGGAACCTCCTCGCCCCTTGAATTGCCGCAATCCGCCACTAGCTTGCAGGCATGTGCATGAACACGTTCGTTAGGATGTCGAGGCTTGCCGGGGAAGCGCGTGCTTCCGCCCGGGGCGGCTTCCTGTGGAACCCGGAATGCCGCATCTGACCCCGCCGCTCCGGGACATCTGACGAGACCAGCGGTTCATTTCTGCGGCGCATGCGCCGCGTCGATGGAGCGTCTTCATGCCCGATTCCCGTCTGCATCCCGTCTGCCGCGCCTGCCACCGCAGCCTTCCCCGCGCCGCCAGCCGCTGCCCGTGGTGCAAGTTCCCCGCCACCGTCCGCTTCGAAAATCCGTGGTCCGCGCGCGGTCCCCGCACCATGCATCCGGCCCGCAGCAGGGGCCTGTGATGAACGCCATGCCGAAGAACCCCCGGCCTCTCCCGCCGGCCGCGGCCGGCGAGGCCGTGCTGTGGCAGGTCGGCGTCCTGCCGTGGAAGATCACCCGCAAGAAGGGGCTGCGGGTGCTTCTCATCACCTCGCGCACGCGGGGCCGCTGGATCGTGCCGAAGGGGTGGCCGGAGGAGGGGCGCGCGCCCTTCATGTCCGCCGCGCTCGAAGCCTTCGAGGAGGCGGGCGTCATCGGCGACATCCACCCCGCGCCGCTCACCGACTACCGCTCTCTCAAGATCGACGACGACGGCATGGCGCATCCCTGCCGCGTGACGCTGTTCGCCATGCAGGTGCGCGGGACGTTGACCCACTGGAAGGAGCAGGACCAGCGCAAGCGCCGCTGGTTCGGCCTCGCCGAAGCCGCAGAGCGGCTGGACGACGCCGAGCTCGCCGCCTTCGTGGAGCGGCTGGCATCGGCGCCGGAGCAACTGACGGACCGGGCAGGGCGGCTGCCCGCCGTTCCCGCCGCGCTGTAGCCGGCCGGCCTATCCGCTTGATTTTCCATGGCCCGGTCCTGCCGGGCCGTGGGCGCGCCGGCGATGCCGTCGATCCGCGGCCGGGTTGCGGACTGTGATGTTTCGCCTGCCTGTCACATCAGTGTTATCCAGCATGCCTAAGGGAAGACGCATCCCGCCTAGCCTCGATGGAGAACACAGATGCGTCGTCTGCTTGCCGCCCTGATTGCCACCACCATGCTGTTTTCGCCGGTCGTCGCCTCGGCGACGACCATTTTCCCGCTCGACCGCGCCACGATCCTCGTTTCCTCGCCCTTCGACGTGAAGGTCGAGTTCGACAATGTCGTCGCCGAAGCCGATGTGAGCGTGACGGTGAACGGCAAGCCCGCCGCCGAGGTGTTGGGCAAGGACGTCACCTTCATCGAGAAGGAAGAGGGCGTCGAGGCGTCGGCCGTGCGCATCAACGGCGTGACGCTCGCGGCACCTGGCACCTACACGGTCGTCGCCAGGGCCGGCGGCGAGGAGAAGACCGTGACGTGGGACGTCTACAGCACGCCCGACGCGCCCGCGGCGAAGAACGTCATCTTCCTGATCGCCGACGGCCTTTCCGTCGCCCACCGCACCGCCGCCCGCATCATGTCCAAGGGCATGACCGAGGGCAAGGCGAACGGCCGGCTGAACATGGACGAGCTCGACCGCGCCGCCTTCATCGGCACCTCCTCGACCGAGTCCATCGCCACCGATAGCGCCAACACCATGTCGGCCTACATGAGCGGCCACAAGACGGCGGTGAACGCGCTCGGCGTCTACGCCGACCGCACGCCGGATTCGCTCGACGATCCGAAGTTCGAGACGCTGGCCGAGGCGCTCCGCCGCCAGACCCGCAAGTCGATCGGCATCGTGACCAACTCCGAGCTTCAGGACGCCACCCCGGCGGCCGTGTTCGCCCACACCCGCCGCCGCGCCGACAAGGCCGAGATCAACAACCAGACCTACGAGGTGCGCCCGGACGTGATCCTTGGCGGCGGCTCGGCCTATTTCCTGCCCCAGTCCACGCCGGGCTCCAGGCGCAAGGACGACATCGACCATATCGCGCTCTACAAGGAGGCGGGCTACACGCTGGCCACCACCGCGGGCGAGCTCGAGGCCGCCGCCGGCTCCAACACCGGCAAGGTGCTCGGCCTGTTCCACACCGGCAACATGGACACCACGCTCGACCGCGAGTTCCTCAAGAAGGGCACGGTGGACAAGTTCCCCGAGCAGCCGGGCCTCGTCCAGATGACGCAGACCGCTCTCGACCTTCTTTCGCGCAACGAGGAAGGCTTCGTGCTGGTGGTCGAGGCGGCGAACGTCGACAAGATGTCCCATCCGCTCGACTGGGACCGCGCCGTGGTCGACACCATCGAGTTCGACAAGGCCATCGGCCTTGCCCGGGAGTTCGCGAGGAACAATCCCGACACGCTGATCATCGTCACCGGCGACCACACCCACGGCGTCTCCATCATCGGCACCGTCGATGACGACAAGCCCGGCGAGGCCATGCGCGAGAAGGTCGGCACCTATGCCGAGGCCGGCTTCCCCAACTACGTGGACGAGGACGGCGACGGCTATCCCGACCGCGTCGACGTCTCGCGCCGCCTGTTCCTCGCCGCCAACAACGGCCCGGACCACTACGAGACCTTCCGTCCCAAGCTCGACGGCCCGTTCGTCCCGGCCATCCAGGACGAGAACAAGAAGTACGTCGCCAACGAGGTCTACAAGGACGTGCCGGGCGCGGTGTTCGTCCAGGGCAACATCCCGACCAGCGGCGACACCGGCGTCCACGCCATCGACGACGTCGTGCTGCAGGCCTCCGGCCCCGGCTCCGAGAATTTCCGGGGCTACATGGAGCAGAGCGACGTCTACCGCGTGATCGCCGAGGCGCTCGCGCTCGGCGCCAAGCAGACGCAGTAGGACGCCCGATCACGGCGAAGGCCCGGACGGACGGTCCGGGCCTTCGCTCCGCTTCCCGCAGGAAAAGCCGCGATGCCAACCTCCCGTTCCCGCCCTCGCGCCATGACCCGTCGCCATGCGCTCGCCGTTCTGGGCGCAGCCGTCGCGATGCCCGCGGCAGGGCGGTCCGTCGCGGCCGAGGGGACGATCGCCTTCGGCGAGCTCTATGCCTCGTTCGGCGTGCTGGGGCTCGCCTTCTCCGACAAGGTCAAGGCGCTGGAGGGAAAGACCGTCTCGATGCGCGGCTTCATGGCGCCGCCGCTCAAGGCGGAGGCCAACTTCTTCGTGCTGACCGAGGTGCCGCTGTCGCTGTGCCCGTTCTGCTCGTCCGACGCCGACTGGCCGGACGACATCGTCGTCATCTATCTCGACCGTGCCCAAACCTTCGAGCAGGCCAACGGGCTGATCGAGGTCGAGGGCAGGCTCGAGGTCGGCTCGTGGACCGATCCCGAAACCGGCTTCGTCAGCCTGCTGCGCATCGTCGGCGCGGATTTCCGGCGGGTCTAGACGGATGCTCGCTCTTGCCATCGACAAGCTCGAAGTGCGCTATCCGGGCCTGCCCGTGCCGGCGCTCGACCTGCCCTCGCTCGCCATCGAGCCGGGGGCGCATGTGGCGCTGACCGGACCGTCGGGCTCGGGCAAGACCACCTTCATCAACGTCGTCACCGGCATGGAGCGCATCCGCGCCGGCCGCGTCGCGTGGGGAGACGACGATCTGGCCGCGATGCCGGAAGGGCGGCGCGACCGCTGGCGCGCGCGCAATGTCGGCCTCGTCATGCAGGACTTCCATCTCTTTCCCGGCCTGTCGGCGGTGGGCAACGTGCTCCTGCCGCAGCGCCTGTCGCATTTCGGCCTGCCGGACGGCGTGCACGCGCTGGCGCTCGACATGCTGGCGCGCGTCGGCATCGAGCGCCCCGACCAGTCCGTGGAGACCATGTCGCGCGGCCAGATGCAGCGCGTCGCCGTGGCGCGGGCGCTCGCCGGTCGGCCGGGCGTCATCGTCGCCGACGAGCCGACGGCGAGCCTCGATCCCGAGTC
>JACZJD010000620.1 GCA_014860725.1 Aquamicrobium sp. | reverse complement strand
TACGTCCGCCCGAAGATCAACTCGATCCTCGGCCGCCGCGAGATGCCGGAGAACCTGTGGATCAAGGACCCGGAATCCGGCGAGATGGTGTTCCACAAGGACCTGGAGGAGAACCAGTGGGTCATCCCCTCCTCCGGCCATCACATGAAGATCGCCGCGAAGGAGCGGCTGAAGTTCTTCTTCGACGACGGCGCCTATGAGGCGATCGAGAACCCCAAGGTCGCGACCGACCCGCTCAAGTTCCGCGACGAGAAGCGCTATATCGACCGGCTCAAGGAGAACCGGACCAAGACCGGCATGGAGGACGCCGTCCTCTCGGCCACCGGCACCGTCGAGGGCCTGCCCATCGTGGCCGTGGTGCAGGACTTCACCTTCATGGGCGGCTCGCTCGGCATGGCGGCCGGCGAGGCGATCATCAAGGGCTTCGAGACGGCGATCGCGCTCAAGCGGCCGCTGGTGCTGTTCTCGGCCTCGGGCGGCGCGCGCATGCAGGAAGGGATTCTGTCGCTGATGCAGCTTGCCCGCACCACCGTCGCCGTCGACCGGCTGAAGGAGGCGGGCCTGCCCTATATCGTGGTGCTGACCAACCCGACCACGGGCGGCGTCACCGCCTCCTACGCCATGCTGGGCGACGTGCACATCGCCGAGCCCGGCGCGGTGATCGGCTTCGCCGGCGCGCGCGTCATCGAGCAGACCATCCGCGAGAAGCTGCCCGAAGGCTTCCAGCGCTCCGAGTACCTGATGGAGCACGGCATGGTCGACATGGTGGTGTCGCGGCTCGATATGAAGGAGACCGTGGCGCGGCTGCTGAAGATCTTCGTCAAGGAGAAGGTCGAGGAGAAGCCGGCCGCGGCCGAGCCGGCGCCCGCCCCCGAGCCCGCTGCCGAAAGCCAGCCGGCGGCCTGACGCGACCCCTCCTCCAGCCGGATCGGAACGGGTCGCCATGACCTCCAGCACCAGGGCGGCGGACGCCGCCATCGAGCGGCTGATGACGCTGCACCCCAAGGGTTACGACCTGTCGCTCGACCGGATCGCGCGCCTGCTCGACCGGCTCGGCAATCCGCACGAGCGCATGCCGCCGATGATCCACATCGCCGGCACCAACGGCAAGGGCTCGGCCGCCGCCTTCGCGCGTGCGTTGATCGAGGCGTCGGGCCGCACCTGCCACGTCCACACCTCGCCGCACCTCGTCAACTGGCACGAGCGCTTCCGCCTCGCCGCCGAGGGCGGCGGCCGGCTGGTCGAGGACGCCGTGCTCGCCGAGGCGGTCGAGCGCGTGGCCGCGGCCAACCGCGGCGAGACCATCACCGTGTTCGAGATCCTGACCGCGGCGATGTTCGTGCTGTTCTCGGAGCATCCGGCCGACGCGGCCATCGTCGAGGTCGGGCTCGGCGGCCGCTTCGACGCCACCAACGTCGTCGCGCGGCCGGCGACGAGCCTGATCATGCCGATCTCGCTCGATCACGAGGCCTGGCTCGGCGACCGGGTGGAGCTGATCGCGGCCGAGAAGGCCGGCATCGTCAAGCCCGGCTGCCCGGTGGTGGTCGGCGCGCAGGAGCACGACGCGGCCCGCGACGTGCTGATCGACACGGCCGAGCGGCTTTCCTGCCCGCTCCTCGTCTACGGGCAGGACTTCATCGCCTTCGAGGAGAACGGCCGCCTCGTCTACCAGGACGAGGACGGGCTGTTCGACCTGCCGCTGCCGCGCCTGCCGGGACGGCATCAATATGCCAATGCGGCGGCGGCCATCGCCGCGGTCAAGTCGGCCGGCTTCGACATCGGCCATCGCGCGGCCGAGCGTGCCATGGCGCGCGTCGACTGGCCCGGCCGGATGCAGAAGCTGACCGAGGGCCGGCTGGTCGGGCTCGCGCCGGAAGGCGCGGAAATCTGGATCGACGGCGGGCACAATCCCGGCGCCGGCGCGGTGGTCGCCGAGGCGCTCGCCAACGAGGAGGACCGCCGGCCGCTGCCGCTGATCATGATCGCGGGCATGATCGACACCAAGGACCAGACCGGCTACTTCCGCAACTTCGCCGGCATGGCGCGCCACGTCTTCGCCGTGCCGGTCAACGACAGCGACGCCGGCGTGCCCAATGACGAGCTGGCGGCGCGGGCGGCGGCGGGGGGGCTGTCGGCCGAGCCGGTGGCGTCGGTTGAGAACGCGCTGATGCTGCTGCGCGACGGCTGGGACCGGGGGAGCGAGCCGCCGCGCATCCTCATCTCCGGCTCGCTCTATCTCGTCGGCGAGGTGCTGCGGAAGAACGGCACGCCGCCGACGTGAGAAGACCGGCCTGAGAAGACCGGCCCGAAAAGAAAAGCCCGGCGCGAGGCCGGGCTTTTTCGTTGCATGTCCGTGCGGCTCAGGCGACGGCGCCGCCGATCCAGGCCGAGAGCGCGGTCTTGGGCGCCGCGCCGACCTTGGTGTCAGCGACCGCGCCGCCCTTGAACAGCATCAGCGTCGGGATCGAGCGCACGCCGTACTGGGCGGCAAGCTCGGGGTTCTCGTCGATGTTGAGCTTGGCGATCTTCACCTTGCCGGCATATTCGGTCGAGATCTCCTCCAGCGCCGGGGCGATCATCT
>JACZJD010000619.1 GCA_014860725.1 Aquamicrobium sp. | reverse complement strand
TCATCGGCAACGGCGTCGTCTTCGACCCGCATGCCTTCGTCGCCGAACTGGAGCGAATCAGGGAGCAGGGCGTCGAAATCGGCCCCGACCGCCTGAAAATCGCCGAAAACACCGCGCTTATCCTGTCCATTCACAGGGAGCTCGACGGATTCCGCGAGGATGCGGCCTCGAATTCCGGCACGAAAATCGGAACGACGCGGCGCGGCATCGGCCCTGCCTACGAGGACAAGGTCGGGCGCAGGGCGATCAGGGTCATGGATCTGGCGGACATCGACACCCTGCCGGCGAAGGTCGACCGGCTGCTCACCCACCACAACGCGCTCCGGCGCGGGCTGGGCCACGGCGAAGTGGCTCACGGCGCGCTGATGGAGGAGCTGACCTCCGTGGCCGAAAAGGTGCTGCCCTACATGGACCGGGTGTGGAAGATCCTCGACGACGCGCGCCGTGCCGGCGAGCGCATCCTGTTCGAGGGCGCGCAGGGCACGCTGCTCGACATCGACCACGGCACCTATCCGTTCGTCACCTCGTCCAACACCGTGGCCGGCCAGGCCTCGGCCGGCTCGGGCATCGGGCCCGGCACGCTCAACTACGTGCTCGGCATCGTCAAGGCCTACACCACCCGCGTCGGCGAGGGCCCCTTCCCCACCGAGCAGGTCAACGAGGTCGGCGAGTTCCTCGGCACGCGCGGCCGCGAGTTCGGCGTGGTGACGGGGCGCAAGCGCCGCTGCGGCTGGTTCGACGCGGTGCTGGTGCGCCAGTCCGTCGCCGTCAACGGCATCAAGGGCATCGCGCTCACCAAGCTCGACGTGCTCGACGGCCTCGACGAGATCAAGGTCTGCACCGGCTACCGACTCGACGGCGAGGTCATCGACTACCTGCCGGCCAGCCAGGGCGCGCAGGCGCGCGTCGAGCCGATCTACGAGACGCTGGAAGGCTGGAAGGGCACCACGGCCGGCGCGCGGAGCTGGAACGACCTGCCGGCGCAGGCGGTCAAATATGTGCGCCACATCGAGGAGCTGATCGGCGCTCCGGTGGCGCTGCTGTCGACCAGCCCCGAGCGGGACGACACGATACTTGTTACCGATCCTTTTCAGGACTAGGTTCGGCAAACGTTCCGGTCCGGCCTTCCGGGCCGCCGGAACAGATCACGGGCAGGACAGGGCATGGCGGATTTCGTAGCGGTTCTTAGGAAGACGATCGGCGCGCTCGGCGACAACACGCCGGAAATGCGCGAGAAGGTCTTCGAGAAGGCGCGCGCCACCATCGAGGCCAAGCTCAAGGCCATCGACCCGCCGCCGCCGGCCGCCGTGGTCGAGCGGCAGAGGAAGGCGCTGGAAGACGCCATCGCCGTCGTCCGCGCCGACTACGACGCGCCGAAGGCCGCGGACAAGGACGACGGGCTGGAGGACGTGCTCGCCTCGCTCGACCAGCCGTCGGCGCCTGTTCCTCCCGCCCCCGCCCCGCGCCCGCAGCCGGCTCCGGAGGCGGCGTCGTCATCGGCATCACCCGAGACGGAATCCGCCGGCGAGCCGAAGCAGCCGGCGTCTTCCAC
>JACZJD010000618.1 GCA_014860725.1 Aquamicrobium sp. | reverse complement strand
GACGTGACGGCCGCGCTCGTCGGCGCGCCGCAACAGGAAAGGGCATGAGGATGGCATCCGAGACGCTGACCAGCCTCCAGGCCGCCGCCGACCTCCTGCGGCCGTCGCATTGGGGCAACCTGCCGCTCGACAACTGGATTCAGTCGGCGGTGCGCGACTGGCTGGTGCCGACGCTCCGGCCCTTCTTCCGCGCCCTGCAATGGCCGATCGCCCGGGTGCTCGACGGGCTGCAGGGGCTGCTTCTGGCCGTGCCCTTCGCGGTGATCGTGGCGCTCGCCGTGGCGGCGGCGTGGCGCTGGGGCGGGCGCGGCGTCGCGCTCTTCACGCTCGCCTCGCTGATCCTGCTCGACTGGATCGGCATTTGGCGCGAGACCATGGTCACGCTCGCCATGATCGTCACGGCGGTGGTGTTCTGCATCGTCGTCGGCATCCCGCTCGGCATCGCGGCGGCGCGCAGCGACCGCACCGCGGCGCTGATCCGCCCGGTGCTCGACGTGATGCAGACCATTCCCTCCTTCGTCTATCTGGTGCCCATCGTCATGCTGTTCGGCGTCGGCATGGTGCCGGCGGTCATCGCCACCATCATCTTCGCGCTGCCGCCGCTGGTGCGGCTGACCGATCTCGGCATCCGCCAGGTGCAGGGCGAGCTGGTCGAGGCCGGCCACGCCTTCGGCTCGACCCGGCGGCAGATATTGTGGGAGATCCAGCTTCCGCTGGCGCTGCGCACCATCATGACCGGCGTCAACCAGACGCTGATGCTGGCGCTGTCCATGGCGGTGATCGGCGCGCTGATCGGCGCCGGCGGGCTGGGCCTGACCGTCTATACCGGCCTCGGCCGGCTCGACATCGGCTATGCCGGCATCGGCGGCCTCGGCATCGTGCTGATGGCGATCATCCTCGACCGCGTCACGCAGGCGCTGGGCAACGCCGACCCGGCCGCGCGGCAGCGCAGCCCTTCCCGCCGCAAGCCCGAGGCGGCTGCGGCGCGGAACCTTTCGGAGGCATGAGTTCGAGGCAGGAACACGAGACGAGAACACGAGGCAGGGCCGCGCGGCGCGCGGCGATAAAAGGGGAGTACCGAAAATGGCTGTTGGCAGATTGATGACGGGCGCCGGCTTCGCATTCGCCGCGCTCATGCTGGGCGCGGCACCGCTCTACGCGCAGGCGCTGCCCGGGGAAGGCAAGACCGTGAAGCTCGGCCAGCCGACCTGGGACACGGAATGGTTCCAGGCGCAGATCTACAAGAAGGCGATGGAGGCGCTGGGCTACACGGTCGAGGGCCCGATGGCGCTGGACAACCCGCCCTTCTATCAGGCGCTGGCGCAGGGCGACATGGACTTCTGGGCGAGCGGCTGGTTTCCGCTCCACAATACCTATCTGGAGGACATCAAGGACAAGGCGAGCACCGTCGGCTACGTCGCCAAGGGCGGCGCGCTGCAGGGCTACCTGATCGACAAGAAGACGGCCGAGGCCAACGGCATCAAACATGTCGAGGACTTCAGGAAGCCCGAAGTGGCGAAGCTGTTCGACGACAATGGCGACGGCAAGGCCGACCTCGTCGCCTGCCCGCCCGGCTGGGGCTGCGAGCTGACCATCACCCACCAGATGGAGGCCTACGGGCTGAACGACACCGTCCAGCAGATCCAGGCGGCCTATTCGGCGTCGATGGCCGACGCCATAAGCCGCTACGAGCAGGGCAAGCCGATCTTCTTCTACACCTGGACGCCGAACTGGACCGTGGGCCTCCTCAAGCCCGACGAGGACGTGGTCTGGCTCCAGGTCCAGGAGGCGAACCTGCCCGCCGACCAGAAGGACATGGAGGCCCACACCGCCATTCCCGGCGTCAAGGGTTGCGCCGACGATCCCTGCCAGATGGGCTGGCCGGCCAACGACATCCAGGTCGTGGCCAACAACGCCTTCCTCGAGGCGAACCCGGCGGCGAAGAAGCTGTTCGAGGAGATGAGCATCCCGCTCGAGGACATCTTCGCCCAGAACGCGCAGATGTATAAGGGCGAGAGCAAGCCCGCCGATCTCGAGCGCCAGGCCGACGAGTGGATCAAGGCCAATCAGGCGACGTTCGACGGCTGGATCGAGGCCGCCAGGGCGGCCGCGAACTGAGCTGCATCCCGGCATTGCCGGGAAGGAGCGGCCGCCCGCAACGGTCGGCCGCTCCTTGCATATCCATCGGGCCCGATTGGATGGCGCGCCCGGTCTTCGGCCGCAAGCCCGCCACCGCTCACGCGTCCCGGCGTCCGGTCAAACCAGCGTCTCCAGCACGCTGCCCCATCCCGTCTCGCCTTCCATCGTGTAGTGGCCGATCTGGAAGCAGCCGCCCAGGACCTCGCTGACGCCGAGCTCGGTGAGCCTGTTCTGCTTGACGTCGTCGAGGCGCAGCTCGGCCTCGAAATATTCCTGATGCTCCACCACGAAGCCGGAGCCGGTGTCGCGCTGGATGATGCGCTGCGAGAAGATGCCGGGCCGGTCGGCGTTGGGGATGGTGTGCAGGTTCAGCACCGGCCCGCCGAAGGTGCGCGCGATGCCGGCGATCGGGCGGTCGCGCCGGCCGGTGAGGCGGACGATCTCCTTGCCGCGCTTGACGACGGAGCCGACGATGCGCGTGTCGCCGATCTCCAGCGAGACCTCGCCGAAGGTCTTCGGATAGCCCCACATCTCGCGGCCGGCGAAGATGGCGTAGTCCTCGGTCTCGTACTCGTAGAGGTAGTAGACGCTGGCCTTGCCCTTGTAGCTGATGGGGATGGTGAAGCCGCAATCGAGGAACGGCCACGTGTCGCTCTCGTCGGCGCGGTAGACGCGGCCGCCATAGCTCGCCACCTCGACCATCAGCAGGTTGTCGACATAGTCGAACGGCGTATAGGAGACGAGGTCGCGGATCGCGGCCTCGCTCGCCCGGCAGACGGCGTAGACCCGTTTCACCTCCGGGGTGAAGCTCGGCACGTGCGGATGCACATAGCTTTCCACATGCACCGGAATGTTCGCCCACCCCTTCTTGCGCGATTGCGACACGGTCTTTCCTTTCGGCTTCAGTTTGGCTGGTGATTGTCGGGAGCGTTGAGTTGCGACGCCTCGATGAGAGAGACGGTGTAGGGGGCCTGCGGCGCGCGGAACACGGTCGCCACCGGGCCGCTCTCTACGATCCTGCCCGCCTGCATCACCGCGACGTGGTCGGCGATGTGGCGCACCACGTGCATGTCGTGGGAGATGAAGAGATAGGCGGTTCCGCGCGTCTTCTGCAGGCGTTCGAGGAGGTCGAGGATCGCGGCCTGCACCGTCATGTCGAGCGACGATGTCGCCTCGTCGAGGATGACGAGCTCCGGCTCGCTCGCGAATGCCCGCGCGATGGCGACGCGCTGCTTCTGGCCGCCGCTGAGCTGGTGGGGAAACCGCGCCGCGAAGGAGGGGTCGAGCTCCACCGAGACGAGGAGCTCGCCGACCCGGCGGTCGATCTCCGCCGCCGACATCGCCGCGGCGCCGGCGAGCGAGCGCGCGATGATCTTGCGGACGCTGTGGCTCGGATTCAGGCTGCCGCTCGGATTCTGGAAGACGATGCCCAGCCGGCGCTTGGCCTGCGCGCTGCGGTCGGCGGCGTCCGGCGCGACGACCTCGCCGGCCAGGCTGATCGTGCCTTGCGTGGGTTCGATCACGCCCATGACGCAGCGGCCGAGCGTGGTCTTGCCCGATCCGCTCTCGCCGACGATGGCGAAGGTGTCGCCCCTGCCGAAGCTGAGGCTCGCATCGTCGACCGCGGTGAAGTCGCGGCCGTAGCGCTTCACCAGATGGCCGATTTCGAGGATCGGCTCGGGTTGCGGGGAGGGCGCCTTGTCCTCGACCGCCTCGCGCGGCGTGTCGAGATCGGCGACGGCCTTGACGAGCTTGCGCGTGAAGGCGGCCTGCGGCTCGCGCAGGATGCGCGCCGTCGGCCCCTGCTCCACGATCTCGCCCGAGGCCATGATGGCGACCTCGTCGCACAGCCGCGCGGCGAGGCGGATGTCGTGGGTGATGTAGAGCAGGCTGACGCCGTATTCCGAGCGGATGTGCCCGAGGCTGTCGAGGATGGAGGCCTGCGTCGTGACGTCGAGCGCGGTGGTGGGCTCGTCGAGCAGCAGGATTCGCGGCGCGGTGGCAAGGGCGCGGGCGATGCACACGCGCTGCTTCATGCCGCCGCTCAGCTGATGCGGATAGTGCCGCATCACCTGCGGCGCGTTGCGCAGGCGCACCGTCTCCAGAAGCTCCAGCGCCTGCGCCCGCGCCACCTCCCTCGACATGCCGCGGCGGGCGACGAGCACGTCGACGATCTGGTCGCCGATGCGAAGCGAGGGGTTGAGCGCGGCGTGGGGATCCTGGGGCACGATGGAGATCGTCGTTCCCCACAGGCCTTCGAGCGCGCTCCTGTCGAAGGCGGAGATGTCCTGCCCGCCATGGAGGACGCTGCCGGACGCGACGATCGCCGATTTCGGCAGCGCGCCCATGCAGGCCAGCGCCACCGTGCTCTTGCCCGCGCCCGACTCGCCGCGCAGGCCGAAGGAGCCGCCTTCCCGGAGCGCGAAGCTGACGTTGCGCACGGCGTTGCGCCGCACGCCCTGGGCGACGAAATCGACGCTGAGATCGCGCACTTCGAGAAGCGGCCGGAGCGTGGGGTCCCGCACCATCACAGCTCTCCCACCCAGACGCGGCGGAACAGGTCGCTCAGCACGTTGACCGCGATGACGATGGAGGCGATCGACAGCGCCGGGAAC
>JACZJD010000617.1 GCA_014860725.1 Aquamicrobium sp. | reverse complement strand
GTTGAAGAACGTGGTCTTGCCGGCGCCGTTCGGTCCGATCAGGGCGTGGATCGAATGCCGGCGCACGTCGAGGTCGACCTCGGACACGGCGGCAAAGCCGTGGAAGCGCTTGGTCAGGCCGCGCGCCTCGATGATGTTGTCGGTCGCCATGTTCAATTCCCCGGCTCGGAAGGCGGCGTGCTGCCGACCAGCACGCCGCGGCCGCGCGCCGCCTTCTGCCGGAGCGCGATCGTCGCCGCATAGTCCGGCGAATGGTAGAAGGCGTGGGCGGCCTCGAAGCTCGGGAACTCGACGACGGAGAGGCTCGCCGGCGCCCAGCCGCCTTCCAGCGTCTCGACCTTCTCGCTGCGCACGAGGAAGCGGCCGCCGGCGGCAAGCATCATAGGTCCGGCGACGGCGCGGTACTCCGCCCAAGCCTCCGGATCGGTGATCTCGAGTTCGAAAATCATGTAGCCGCGCATGCCGCCTCCCGCGCGCAAGAGAATATGCGAACGGCCGCCCGACGGGGCGGCCGCCGCGCTGTCCCGGATATCCTAGAGCTTGCAGGCGCTCTCGGAATAGGGCTTGAACGCCTGGTCGGCGGGCACGGTGGCCACCAGCTTGAACAGGTCGTCCTTCTCCGTGACGTCGGCCGGGGCGTTGACCTCAAGCAGGTACATGTCGTGGACCAGGCGGCCGTTCGGGTAGAGCGTGCCGTTCTGCACGAAGAAGTCCTTGATCTCGATCTCGCGAAGCGCCTTGAGCACGGCCTCGGATTCGTCGGTACCGGCCTTCTCCACCGCCTTCAGGTAGTTGCTGACGGCCGAATAGGTGCCGGCGGCGATCCAGCCCGGCGCGTTGCCGGTGATCTCCATCATGCGGCGGCCGAACGCCTCGGAATCCGCGTCCTTCTTCCAGAACCACGGGGTGGAGGCGCGCACGCCCTTCAGCGCCTCGACGCCGATCGAGCGGGCGTCGGCCTGGTGCAGGAAGGTCACCGCGATCTTCTGGCCGGCCTCGATGATGCCGAACTCCTGGACCTGCTTCATCGAATTGATCAGCTCGGGGCCGTTGAGATTCATGATGATCGCCTCGGCGCCGGACGACTGGGCCTGCAGTAGGTAGGAGGAGAAGTCGGTCGTGCCCAGCGGCGCGCGGATCTTGCCCTTGATTTCGCCACCGCCCTTGGTCACCGCGGCCTCGACCCAGGATTCCTGCACCTTGCCGGCCTCGTAGTCGGGCGACAGGATGAAGAAGCTCTTGCGGCCTTCGCCGAGCAGCGCCTGCACGGTGGTGCCGACGGTCGAGTAGGCGTCGTAGGCCCAGGCGACGACGTGGCCGTTGCAATCGGCCTCGGTCGGGCGGTCGGTCAGCGGCGAGACGAACAGGCCGACCTTCTTCTTCTCGCCGATCAGCGTGTTGACGCCGAGCGAGATCGCCGAGTTGGCCATGTCGGCGATGACGTCGACATTGTCCTGCTCGAACCATTCGCGGGCGATGGCGAGGCCGACGTCCGGCTTGTTCTGGTGGTCGGCCGCAACCAGCTCGATCGGCTGGCCGAGCACCGAGCCGCCGAAGTCCTTGATGGCGAGTTCGACGGCCTTGACGACCTCGGTGCCGCCGATGGCGGAGAACGAGCTGCTCTGATCGTTCAGCACGCCGATCTTGACCTTGCCGTCGGAATCCGCGTGTGCGGCAAGCGTGAGCGACGCCAGCACGGTCGTCGCAAGAAGCATTTTTTTCATTCGTTCCTCCCGGATGCTGTCTGGCGCTGCCCCACCAAACGCCGGTTCCGGCATGCATTGCCGGCACTTGGGCAGTCGCTGGGAGATTCCGCCGGCGCGGGCAACCCAACATCGTCCTAACAGACTAGGGGAGGGCTGCGGAGGCGCGAAGCGAAGGCTGCGCGCCGCGCTAGTCAAATCAGACGATGCCGGGTTTCGTCCCGTCGCCGATTTTCGCCCCGAACCGCGCCGACGAAAGGGTGGCAATGAGAGCCGTGCTGTGCCGTGCATTCGGTCCCGTCGAGGACCTGAGGCTGGAGGACGTCGCGTCCCCGGTCGCCGGCCCCGGCATGCTCCTCCTGCGCATCGAGGCCTGCGGCATCAACTTCTTCGACGGCCTGGCGGCGCAGGGCCGGTACCAGACGAAGCCGCCTTTCCCCTTCTCCCCCGGCGGCGAGGTCTCCGGCGTCGTGACGGCGATCGGCGAGGACGTCGAGGGCTTTGTCGTCGGCGACCGCGTCATGGCCTTCGTCGGCTTCGGCGGCTACGCCGAGGAGATCGCCATTCCGGTTTCCGTCGCCACGAAGATACCGGCGGCGATGAGTTTCGAGGAGGCCGCAGGCTTCATGATCGCCTATGCCACCTCGCACCATGCGCTGAAGGACCGCGCCGCGCTGAAGCCCGGCGAAACGCTTCTGGTGCTCGGCGCGGCCGGCGGCGTCGGCCTCACCGCCGTCGAGATCGGCAAGGCGATGGGTGCGCGGGTCATTGCGGCCGCCTCCAGCGACGACAAGCTCGCCGTCGCCGCGCGCCACGGCGCCGACGATCTCGTCAACTATTCGGACGGCGAGCTGAAGGACAAGGTCAAGGCGCTGACCGGCGGTCGCGGCGTCGACGTCGTCTACGACCCGGTCGGCGGCAAGCTTGCCGAAGCCGCGCTGCGCGCCATGGCGCCGGAGGGGCGCTTCCTCGTCATCGGCTTCGCCAGCGGCGATATCCCGTCGATCCCGCTCAATCAGTACCTGCTGCGCCAGGTCTCGGCCGTAGGCGTGTTCTGGGGCGCCTTCGCCAAGGCCGAGCCCGAGCGCAACGCGCGCAACGTTGCCGAGCTGCTCGCCTGGTACGAGGCCGGCAAGCTGAAGCCGCACATCTCGGAGACCTATCCGCTGGAGCGATTCCAGGAAGGGCTCGGCCGCGTCATGTCGCGGCAGGCCAAGGGCAAGGTCGTGCTCACTACCGGACGGAGCGCGGCATGAGCGCCCCGGTCGCCACCTCCGCCGTCGCGCTCGAACGCAGGGACGACATCCTCGTCGCGACGATCGCCAACCCCCCGGTCAACGCGCTGTCCAGCGCCGTGCGGGCCGGCCTGCTCGCCGCGGTCGACGCGCTCGAGGCCGACCCCGGACTGGCTGCCATGGTCATCCGCGCCGAGGGCCGGCTTTTCTCCGGCGGCGCCGACGTCGGCGAGTTCGGCCCGGCGATGCGGCCGCCGCTGCTCGGCGAGGTGATCGCCCGCCTCGACGCCTGTGGGAAGCCGGTCGTCGCCGCCATCCACGGCACTGCCCTCGGCGGCGGGCTGGAGG
>JACZJD010000090.1 GCA_014860725.1 Aquamicrobium sp. | reverse complement strand
TGGGGGGTGAAGGTGGGCTTGTGCTTGCCGCGCAGACGGTTGGCGACGAGGGAGGCGAGACGGCCGACGACGAGACCCTCGGCGTCGATCAGCACCCACTTCTTCACCACATCCGCAGGCTTCTGCGAAAAGGTTGCCATGGTTTTCAGCTTTCTTGTCGAACCTGTCCGTCCGGGGTCGGGCCGGGGACGGAAAAGGCGTTTCTTGTTGCTTGCGTTGGCGCCGGCGCGACGCCGTGCCAACATGAAAACGGCGGCCCGGAAGGGGTCGCTGCGTTCATGGCGGCTTATAGAGCGTGCGTCGCGCAGCGTCAACCCGGGAAATCCGGAATGTTGCTCGAATAATCCAGTGAAAACAAGAGGTTAGAAAAGAGGTATCGATTTACCTCATGGATTTCGCTTCGGCGGGATCGAATAGGTGCCGGTCGCGTGCGCCACGACATGCCTGTCCGGCCCCGCGACCATCTCGACGTCGAACACCATCAGGCTCCTGCCGAGCTTCAGGATGCGGCAGTGGCCGTCGACCGGCCCGGCCTCGGCCTTGCGCATGAAGTTGATGTTGAGGTTGGTCGTCACCGACAGCGCGTCGGGCGTGGCGTGGGTCAGCACGCAGACATAGCCGCCGATGTCGGCCAGCGTGAACAGCGACGGGCCGGAGACCGTGTTGCCCGGCCGCAGGTGCCGCTCGCCGGCATTGAGCCGCACCGTGCAGCCGCCCGGGAACACCTCGGTCGCGACATAGTAGGAAAAATCCTCGTTGAGCTGCGGATAGACCTGCTTCAGGAGGTCGTTCACCTTGTCGGCCGTCATCAGCGGCTGGTATGTGCTCATCTGCCCCTCGTCCTCCCAAGGCTTCCGTTTCCGTAAACGTCAAGCGAGTGTGGCCATTTCCGGGCTTCCCTTCAACCCGGCAAGTGCTAGTTTTCCCTTGGAGCAATTTTTGGGAAAGGGGCGGAGCGGGGTTCCGCCCCGACCTGCGACTCCGCCCGGCGGGCCGGCTGCCGGGCGCACGAGAGGGAGGAAGGCATGGCCGAGGTGGTGGCGATACGCGGCGAGCGCGAGAGCGGGGCGCTGGTGACGGCCGACCGCGAGGGCGGCGTGCTCAGGCTCACCCTCGCCAACCCGCCCGCCAACGCGCTGTCGCTGGCGACGATCGCCGCCCTGCAGGAGGCGCTCGACGCCGCAGCCGCCGACCGCGCGGTGCGCGTGGTGGTGGTGGCCGCGTCCGGCAAGCTGTTCTCCGGCGGCCACGACCTGAAGGAGATGACGGCGCATCGCGGCGACGCCGATGGCGGCCGCGCCTTCTTCGAACGCACCTTCTCGGATTGCTCGCGGATGATGCAGACGATCGTCGGCCTGCCGAAGCCAGTGATCGCGGCCGTGGACGGCATTGCCACCGCAGCCGGCTGCCAGCTCGTGGCGAGCTGCGATCTTGCCATCGCATCCGACCGCTCGCGCTTCGGCGTCAACGGCATCGACGTCGGCCTGTTCTGCTCCACGCCGGCGGTGGCGCTGTCGCGCAAGGTCAAGCCGAAGCACGCGATGGAGATGCTGCTGACCGGCGAGATGATCGACGCGGCGACGGCTCGCGAGTTCGGGCTCGTCAACCGCGTCGTGCCGCCGGAATATCTCAACCAGGTGGTGGACAAGTATGCCGCGACCATCGCCGCCAAGTCGCCGACGGCGGTGCGCCTCGGCAAACAGGCATTCTACGCCCAGCTCGAGATGGGGCTGGCGGACGCCTATGAACACACGTCGCGCGTGATCGTGGACAACATGCTTTCCGGGGACGCGAAGGAAGGCATCGGCGCCTTCATGGACAAGCGCAAGCCGGAATGGACGGGCGAATAGGCCGGGAGAGGGGACGATGGAACCGCGCATCTCGATCGTCACGCTCGGCGTCGACGATCTCGACCGCGCCGTCGCCTTCTACGAGGCGATGGGGCTGGAGCGGCATCAAAAGTTCACGGAAGGGGTGGCCTTCTTCCAGATGGGCGGGCTGATCCTGGCGCTGTGGCCGCGCGAGGAGATGGCGCGCGACGCGGGCAAGCCCTACCATCCCCGCCCGCGGCGTTCCGAGATCAGGACGGCGGAGCCGGGCAGGCCGGTGGTCGAGGAGATCGTCCCCGACTTCTCCGGCGTCGCGCTCGCCTACAACACCCGCACCGAGGACGAGGTGGCCGACATCCTCGCCAGGGCGGAGAAGGCGGGCGGCCGCGTGCTGAGGAAGGCCGGCCGCGCCTTCTGGGGCGGCATGCAGGGCTATTTCGAGGACACCGAAGGCAATCTGTGGGAAGTCGCCCACAATCCGGACTTTCCCATCGACGCGGAGGGGCGTATCTCGCTGCCCGAATGAATCACGATTCCTACGACGACGCCTACATCGCCAGCATTCTCGAAAGCGTGCGCACCGTCGCCATCGTCGGCGCCTCGGCCAACGAGGTGCGGCCGTCCTTCTTCGTCGCCAAGTACCTGATCGACAAGGGCTATGCCGTCTTTCCGATCAATCCCGGCCACGCCGGCAAGGAAATCCTCGGCCGCATGACCTATGCGCGGCTGGCCGACGTGCCGGAGCTGATCGACATGGTCGACATCTTCCGCGCATCGGATGCCGTGCCGGGGATCGTCGACGAGGCGCTGGCGCTCGAGCCGAAGCCGAAGGTCATCTGGATGCAGCTGACCGTGCGCCACGACGGGGCCGCAGCGAAGGCCGAGGCTGCCGGGCTGAGCGTCGTGATGAACCGCTGCCCCAAGATCGAGTATGCCCGCCTTGCCGGCGAGATCGGCTGGAACGGCGTCAACAGCCGGGTCATCTCGGCGAGAAAGCCGGTCATGCGGGCCGGCTACCAGAGTTTCGGCATCAGGCGGCGATAGAAAGAGGCAGCCGGCGCGTCCGGCCACGCCGTCATCGCCGCCGCACGGTTGGAGGAGGAGTCCCATGTCCCAGCGCACGCCCGGTTTCAGCACGCTCGCCATTCACGCCGGCGCCCAGCCCGATCCCGCCACGGGAGCCCGCGCCACGCCGATCTACCAGACGACGGCCTATGTCTTCGACGACGCCGACCACGCCGCGTCGCTGTTCGGGCTGAAGGCGTTCGGCAACATCTACACCCGCATCATGAACCCGACGCAGGCGGTGCTTGAGGAGCGCATGGCCGCGCTCGAGGGCGGCACGGCGGCGGTGGCCACCGCGTCCGGCCACGCCGCGCAGCTTCTCGTCTTCCACACGCTGATGCAGCCGGGCGACAACTTCGTCGCCGCGCGGAAGCTCTACGGCGGCTCGATCAACCAGTTCGGCCACGCCTTCAAGAATTTCGGCTGGGAGGTGCGCTGGGCCGAGCCGCGCGACCTCGGGAGCTTCGAGGCCGCCATCGACGGCCGCACCCGCGCCGTCTTCGTGGAAAGCCTCGCCAATCCCGGCGGCACCTTCGTCGATATCGAGGCCATCGCCGAGATCGCCCACCGCCACGGCCTGCCGCTGATCGTCGACAACACCATGGCCAGCCCCTATCTCCTGCGCCCGGTCGAGCATGGGGCCGACATCGTCGTCCACTCGCTGACCAAGTTCGTCGCCGGCCACGGCAATTCGATGGGCGGCGTCATCGTCGACGGCGGCACCTTCGACTGGTCGAAATCGGGCAACTATCCGATGTTGTCGGCGCCGCGACCCGAATATGGCGGCATGGTGCTGCACGAGACCTTCGGCAACTTCGCCTTCGCCATCGCCTGCCGGGTGCTCGGCCTGCGCGATTTCGGCCCGTCGATCTCGCCCTTCAACGCCTTCCTCATCGCCACCGGGCTGGAGACGCTGCCGCTCAGGATGCAGCGCCACTGCGACAACGCGCTGAAGGTGGCCGAATGGCTGCGGAACCATCCCAAGGTCGCGTGGGTTTCCTATCCGGGCCTTGCCGACGACCCCAACCACGCCCTGCAGCGGAAATATTCGCCGAAGGGCGCGGGCGCGGTGTTCACCTTCGGCCTGAAAGGCGGCTTCGATGCCGGCGTCCGGGTGGTGGAGGGTGTGGAGATGTTCTCGCACGTCGCGAACATCGGCGACACTAAGTCGCTCATCATCCACCCGGCCTCGACCACGCATCGCCAGCTCTCGGACGAGCAGAAGGTGGCGGCCGGGGCAGGGCCCGACGTGATCCGCCTTTCGGTCGGCATCGAGGACGTGGACGACATCGTCGCCGATCTCGAGCAGGCGCTCGCCAGGGCGTGATCGTGACGGTGGGAGACGACGCCGGAAGGTGACAGACCCCGAGGGTGACAGACGATGTATGTGACGCGCTTTCTCCATCTCTCCGTCTCCGGCATCGAGCCGGAGGAGGGCGCTCCCGCGCCGGAGCGCGTGGTGGCCGGCGAACCCCGGTTCCTGACGTGGAGCGCCGAGGAGGCCGAAGGCGGCCTCTATGCCGGCATCTGGGAAGCGACGCCCGGCAAATGGCGGGTCGAGTACGACGAATGGGAGTTCTGCCACATCCTGTCGGGCATCTCGATCCTGACCGAGGAGGGCGGCGAGGCCCATACGCTCAAGGCCGGCGACAGCTTCGTCATCAGGCCGGGCTTCAAGGGAACCTGGGAAGTCGTTGAAACGACTCGCAAGCAGTACGTCATCCGCGCCTGAATCGATGCGTTAACCCTTGCCCACGGTTCGCTTCAAGGTAGCAGGCAATTGCTTGCGCCTTGCCGGTCGCGGCGTATGGTTGGCCGCCGGGTGCTTCGCTCCCGGCGGGCGGACCATGGAAGGGGCACATGGCGACCATCGGCGGGCCGATCGGGACAACCATCGTCATCGGGGCGGGTATTGCCGGCCTGTCGACGGCATGGGCGCTGACGCGGCGCGGACACGCGGTCACGCTTCTGGAGCAGGGGACCATCCCCAATCCGCTCGCCGCCTCCGGCGACCACCACCGCATCATCCGCCGCGCCTACGGGCCGGACAGCGGCTACGGCGCGCTGATCACCGAAGCCTACCGCGCATGGGACGCCCTGTGGGCCGATCTCGGCCAGAGCCATTACGACGAGCGCGGCTTCCTGTGCCTGTCGCGCGAGCCGGGCGACGGGGGCGAGCGCTATCGCGAAGGCATGAAGAAGGGCGGCTGGCCGTTCGAGCTTTTCGGCCCCGAGGAGGCGGCGGCGCGCTGGCCGTTCCTCGACGGCGGCAGCCTGCGCTTCGCCTTCTTCTCGCCGGAGGGCGGGGCGCTCCACTGCCGGCGCATCGCCTCGGGCCTCGCCGAATGGCTGCGCGCCAACGGCGCCGACGTGCGCGAGCGCGCCCGCGTCGAGAGGGTGGACTGCGCGTCGGGCGAGGTGGTGCTCGCCGATGGCGAGCGGCTTTCGGCCGACCGCGTCGTGGTCGCGGCCGGCGCCTGGGTGAAGAAGCTCGTGCCGGACCTTGCCGCCGGCCTCGCCGCCTGGCGCAACGCCGTCGTCTACCTCGACCCGCCGGCCGATCTCAGGGAGGCGTGGGACGCGGCCCCCGTCATCTTGGACGTCGGCGGCCGGACCGACGGCTACATCATCCCCCGCTCGGGCGACGGCGGGCTGAAATTCGGCGCCGGGCTGCACCGCCGGCCGTGCGACGATCCCGATGCCGACCGCCTGCCCCGTCCGGGCGAGGGCGAGGCGATCCGCGACCTGTTCTCGCCGCCGATCGCACGCACGGACGACTATGCGGTGCGCGAGGTCGTCACCTGCGTCTACGCCTTCACCCCGGACGAGCGCTTCTTCGCCGCCGCCAACGGCCGCTGCATCATGGTGTCGGCCTGTTCGGGGCACGGCTACAAGTTCGGCGCGGCGGTGGGCTTGCGCGTGGCCGAGGCCGTCGAGACCGGCGACGTCGCGGCACTCGCCCGCTGGCTGCGGGCGGACGCCGCCTGAGCGCCGACCCTTCCGCTGCGGTGTTTACCCTGCCGGGCGGCCGGGCTTGCACAAGGCAAAGCCGGCATCCTATCTAACGCATAACCGAGACCTGCGATTCCGTGACGCTCCGCCGCGTCGATATCCATCCGAAAGGGCCTGCAATGAAAGACCCCATCGAAACCTACATGAATCTCGTGCCGATGGTCGTCGAGCAGACCAATCGCGGCGAGCGCGCCTACGACATCTTCTCGCGCCTCCTCAAGGAGCGCATCATCTTCATCACCGGGCCGATCGAGGACGGCATGGCCTCGCTGGTCTGCGCCCAGCTCCTCTTCCTCGAGGCGGAAAACCCGAAGAAGGAGATCAACCTCTACATCAACTCGCCGGGCGGCGTCGTCACCTCCGGCCTCGCGATGTACGACACCATGCAGTTCATCAAGCCGCCGGTCTCGACGCTGTGCATCGGCCAGGCGATGTCGGCGGGCTCGCTGCTCCTGTGCGCCGGCGAGAAGGGCATGCGCTTCGCCACGCCCAACGCCTCGATCATGGTCCACCAGCCCTCGGGCGGCTATCAGGGCCAGGCGACCGACATCATGATCCACGCCCAGTGGACCGAGGCGCTGAAGCGCCGCCTCAACGAGATCTACGTGAAGCACACCGGGCAGGACTACGATTCCGTCCACTCGGCGCTGGAGCGCGACCGCTTCATGACCACCGAGCAGGCCATGGAATTCGGCCTGATCGACAAGGTCATCTCCAGCCGCGACGCCGTGGACGGGCAGGCCTCGTCCTGAGCGGCAAGGCGGAGACTGACGAAGTTTTGAAGCCGACTGCGCCATTTCGGCCACAGTTTGCTGTTCCCTCCGCAGGGGCTAGCGCCTACGTTAAGCCTCTGTTGAGTTTCGACGGCTTAGCGTGGGCTGGGGATTCGCAGTGCCGTCGTGCCGCTTCCGTTTTGTCTCGGGTACGGGGTGGTTTCAGCAAACCGTTGGCATTGGCAGGGGCGCGTTCCCGCCATAGATTCATGCCTGCAGGGCGCGCGCGGCGCGTCGCTGCGGACTGGGCCGGAAGGGTTGGAAGAGCATGAGCAAGATCAGCAACAATGGCGGTGATTCCAAGAACACGCTGTATTGCTCGTTCTGCGGAAAGAGCCAGCACGAGGTTCGCAAGCTGATCGCCGGCCCGACGGTGTTCATCTGCGACGAGTGCGTCGAGCTGTGCATGGACATCATCCGCGAGGAGAACAAGACCTCGATGGTGAAGTCGCGCGAGGGGGTGCCCACCCCGCAGGAAATCCTCGCCGTGCTCGACGACTACGTTATCGGCCAGCCCTACGCCAAGCGCGTGCTGTCCGTGGCCGTCCACAACCACTACAAGCGCCTCGCGCATGCCGGCAAGAGCAACGACGTCGAGCTGGCGAAGTCGAACATCCTGCTGATCGGCCCCACGGGCTGCGGCAAGACGCTGCTCGCCCAGACGCTGGCGCGCATCATCGACGTGCCCTTCACCATGGCCGACGCCACGACGCTGACCGAGGCCGGCTATGTCGGCGAAGACGTCGAGAACATCATCCTGAAGCTGCTCCAGGCCGCCGACTACAATGTCGAGCGCGCCCAGCGCGGCATCGTCTACATCGACGAGATCGACAAGATTTCCCGCAAGTCGGACAACCCGTCGATCACCCGCGACGTGTCGGGCGAGGGCGTGCAGCAGGCGCTGCTCAAGATCATGGA
>JACZJD010000616.1 GCA_014860725.1 Aquamicrobium sp. | reverse complement strand
CCGCATAGTCGCCGTCGACGGCGAACAGGGCGTTGATCACGTAGTGGGCCGTCGCCTGCCAGCTGGACAGTGCCGTCTCCACCCAGGCGACGTATTCGTCGGGCGAGCCGGTGAACATGTCGCCGTGCTCCTCCAGCGCGTCGTCGTGGTAGAGCGAGCGCAGCAGGACGAAGTCGCGCCGGTCGCAGGCGCGCGAATAGGTGTCGACGAGGCGGCGCAGGCAGTCGCGCGCGGCCAGCTCGCGGGCGTCGGGCTCGCGGAAACCCATCAGCCGGCCTGCCCGCGCGGTTCCTTCGGCATGCCGAGGCCGCGTTCGGCGATGATGTTCAGCTGGATCTCGTTGGTGCCGCCGTAGACCGTGTCGGCGCGGGTGAAGAAGAACAGCTGGCGCAGCTTCTCCACGCGCGGGTCGTCGCTCGCCGACACGCCGACGGCGCCGAGCACGTCCATGCCGAGGCGGCCGAGGTCGCGGTGCCAGTTCGACCAGTGATACTTGTAGCCGAGCCCTTCCAGTCTCGCCTGCGGGTCGTCGCTGTCGGCGAGGATGCGTATGGCCATGTAGCGCATGGCGCGCAGGCCGGCCCAGGCGCGGGCGATGCGCAGGCGGATCGCGGGCTCGGCCGCCGCGCCGGTCTCCCTGGCCATCGCGACGACCAGCTCGAGCTCGCGGGCAAAGCCCATCTGCTGGCCGAGGGTGGAGATGCCGCGCTCGAATCCGAGCAGCGCCATGGCCACCGTCCATCCCTCGCCCGGCGCGCCGACGACGCAGGAGGCCTCGGCGCGGGCGCTGTCGAAGAACACCGAGTTGAACTCGGCGCCGCCGCCGATCTGGCGGATCGGGTGGATCTCGATGCCCGGTTGGCGGAGCGGCATGAGGAGGAAGATCAGGCCCTTCGGCCCGGCCGAACCCTCCTCGCAGCGCGCCAGGACGAAGATCCAGTCGGAAAGATGCGCCAGCGACGTCCAGATCTTCTGCCCGGTGACCAGCCAGTCGCCGGTGACGGGATCGCGGCGGGCGCGGGTGCGGATGTTACCGAGGTCGGAGCCGGCGGACGGCTCGGAATAGCCCTGCGCCCAGAACTCGCTGCCGGAACGGATGCCGGGCAGGAAGCGGCGCTTCTGCTGCTCCGTGCCGTAGGCGATGAGAGTGGGGCCGACGAGGCCCTCACCGATGTGACCGAGGCGGCCGGGACCGCCGGCGCGCGCGTACTCCTCCTGGAAGACCACCTGCTCGGCGACGGAGAGCCCGCGCCCGCCATGCGCTATCGGCCAGCCGGGGCAGGTCCAGCCGCCGGCGGCGAGCTCGCGTTCCCATTCCTTGCGCAGCTCGGGAAACGCCTCGCCGTCGCCGGCATGGCCGCGATCCTTCAGGACAGCGAAGCGGCCGGAAAGATGCGCCGCCATCCAGGCGGCGACCTCGGCGCGGAAAGCCTCGATGCCGCCGCTCATGCCGCATCCCCGATGATTGCGGCGGCGACCGTCTCCAGCTTCTGCGCCGCCGTGCCGAACAGGAAGGACGTCGCCTGCGCCCGGCGCAGAAAGAGGTGCGGATCGTACTCCCAGGTGTTGCCGACGCCGCCGTGCAACTGGATCGCCTCCTCCGCGGCGCGGAAGGCGATGTCGGCGGCGAGCGCGCCCAGCGCCTCGATTTCGAGCGCCGCATGCGGCTCGCCGGCATCCAGCGACGCGGCGGCGCCGTGGAGGAGCGACCGGGCTTCCGTGACCCCCACGAGCAACGCCGCGCAACGGTGCTTCACCGCCTGGAAGGAGGCGATGGTGCGGCCGAACTGCACGCGCTCGGCGATAT
>JACZJD010000615.1 GCA_014860725.1 Aquamicrobium sp. | reverse complement strand
AGGTGTCCCTGAACCTGCGCGACGGTATCGAGCGTGACGCTGACCACGATGAGGAGCGAGGTGCCGCCGAGATAGAACGGGACGCCGGTCGCCGAAATGAGGAATTCGGGAATGAGGCAGACGATGACGAGATAGAGAGCGCCGACGACGGTGATGCGCGTCAGAACGTAGTCGATATACTCGGCCGTGCGCTCGCCGGGACGATAGCCCGGAATGAAGCCCGAATGCTTCTTGAGCTGGTCGGCGGTGTCCTTCGGATTGAACACGATCGCCGTGTAGAAGAACGCGAAGAACACGATCATCGCGCCGTAGAGGAACATGTAGAGCGGCTGGCCGTGGCCGAGTGTCGCCAGCACCGAGCTGGCCCAGGCCGGAAGCGTCGTCGTGTCGGAGAAGCCGGCCAGCGTCGCCGGCAGGAGCAGCAGCGACGAGGCGAAGATCGGCGGGATGACGCCCGCGGTGTTGAGCTTGAGCGGCAGGTGCGAGGTGTCGCCCTGGAACATGCGGTTGCCGACCTGGCGCTTCGGATACTGGATCAGCAGGCGCCGCTGCGCCCGCTCGAAGAACACGATGCCGGCGACCAGCACGACGGCGAGCACGAGGATCGCCAGGATGATGCCCGTCGACAGCGCGCCGGTGCGGCCGAGCTCGAGGGTGCCGCCGAGCGCCGAGGGAAGCCCCGCCACGATGCCGGCGAAGATGATGAGCGAGATGCCGTTGCCGATGCCGCGCGCGGTGATCTGCTCGCCCAGCCACATCAGGAACATGGTGCCGCCGACCAGCGTGATGACGGCCGAGGCACGGAAGAACCAGCCCGGATCGGTGACGATGTTGGCGCCGCTCTCGAGCCAGACGGAGATGCCGTAGGCCTGCACGACGGCGAGCAGCACCGTGCCGTAGCGCGTATACTGGTTGATGATCTTGCGGCCCTGCTCGCCTTCCTTCTTCAGCGCTTCCAGCGTCGGGATGACCGACGTCATGAGCTGCATGATGATCGAGGCGGAGATGTAGGGCATGATGCCGAGCGCGAAGATCGCCATGCGCTCGACCGCGCCGCCCGCGAACATGTTGAACATGCCGAGCACGCCGCCGGCCTGCTGCTGGAAGGCCTGCGCGAAGGCCTCAGGGTTGATGCCGGGCATCGGGATGTAGGTGCCGAGGCGGTAGACGAGCAGCGCGCCGAGCGTGAACCAGATGCGCTTCTTCAGGTCCTCGGCCTTGGCGAAGGCGGAAAAGTTGAGATTGGAAGCAAGCTGTTCGGCTGCCGATGCCATATGGAATTCTCCGCTTCGTCACGGCGCGGCGAGGATGTCGCCTTGCAGGGATCGCCGCCTTGACCCGGGCGCCGACGAAGCCACGAGATAGGCCTCGGCCGGCCAAGATGCAAGCGGCGGCCTGCTCATGTTCTCGCCCGATGGAAGGTCTTTCAATCGAACCGGAACATGGACAGGCCGCCGCCTTTCGGAAAAGACCGTTACTCGGCGGCCGCCTTTTCCGGCAGCTTCACCGATCCCCCGGCCTTCTCGACCTCGGCAACCGCCGGAGCGGACGCGCCGGCGACGTCGAAATTGACCTTCGCCTTCAGCTCGCCGCCGCGGATCAAGCGCACGCCGTCCTTGGCGCGGCGCAGCACGCCGGCCTTGACCAGCGCCTCGACTGTCACCGTCTCGCCGGCGTCGAGCTTCTTGGCATCGATCGCCGCCTGGACCCGGCCGAGCGAAACCTCGTTGAAGTCCTTGGCGAAGATGTTCTTGAAGCCGCGCTTGGGCAGGCGGCGGTAGAGCGGCATCTGGCCGCCCTCGAAGCCGTTGATGGCGACGCCCGAGCGCGAGCTCTGGCCCTTGACGCCGCGGCCGCCGGTCTTGCCGGATCCGGAACCGATGCCACGGCCGACGCGCTTGCGCGCCTTGGTCGCGCCGTCGCGATCACGCAGTTCGTTGAGTTTCATGATGTGGCTCCTGCCTTGCTCACGCCTCGTCCACGACGCGGACGAGGTGCTGCACCTTGGCGATCATGCCGCGCACGGAAGGCGTGTCTTCCAGCGTGGCGCGCCGGTGCATCTTGTTCAGTCCGAGGCCGATCAGCGTCGCGCGCTGCTCGGCGGGGCGGCGGATGGGGCTGCCGATCTGCTCGACAACGAGCGTCTTGCTCGCCTTCTTAGCCATGATGCCTCTCCCTTACTCGTCGGCCGCGACGGCCGCGCCGCGGCGCGCCTGCAGCGTCGAATACTTGATGCCGCGCGCGGCGGCGACGTCCTTCGGATGCATCTGGCTCTTCAGGGCGTCGAACGTGGCGCGAACCATGTTGTACGGGTTGGACGAGCCCATCGACTTGGCGACGACGTCCTGGACGCCGAGCGTCTCGAAGACGGCGCGCATCGGGCCGCCCGCGATGATGCCCGTACCGGGCTTGGCGGTGCGCAAGAGCACCTTGCCGGCGCCGTGACGGCCCTCGACGTCGTGGTGCAGCGTGCGGCCGCCGCGCAGCGGCACGAAGATCAGGTCGCGCTTGGCGCTCTCGGTCGCCTTGCGGATCGCCTCCGGCACTTCGCGCGCCTTGCCATGGCCGAAGCCGACGCGGCCCTTCTGGTCGCCGACGACGACGAGCGCGGCGAAGCCGAAGCGACGGCCACCCTTCACCACTTTGGCGACGCGATTGATGTGGACAAGCTTGTCGACGAATTCGCTGTCGCGCTCTTCACGGTCCCGGCTGCGATCGCGATCGCGGCCGCCGTCCCTACGTTCCTGTGCCATATCCTGGTCCTTGTTCTTTTCCGGTAGCACGGATTACGAAAATGTCGGGCCCTGGCCCGACGGCGAAACGGGACAGGCCGCGATGCGCCCCGCCCCGGAATGAACATGCCTCAGAAGCTGAGGCCGGCTTCGCGCGCGGCGTCGGCGAGCGCCTTGACCCGGCCGTGATAGATGTACGGCCCGCGGTCGAACACCACTTCCTTGACGCCGGCCTTGGCGGCGCGCTCGGCGACGAGCTTGCCGACGGCGGCCGCGGCAGCCTGGTCGGCGCCGGTCTTGAGCGAACCCTTCAGGTCCTTCTCGAGCGTCGAGGCCGCGGCGACGGTGTGGCCGCGCGCGTCGTCGATGATCTGGGCGTAGATGTGCTTCGACGAGCGATGCACGGACAGGCGCGGACGGTCGCCGGCGACCTTCTTGATCTGACGGCGGACGCGCGCCGCGCGGCGCTGGGTGGATTCCTTGTTGGCCATGGCCAGTATTCCCTGCCTTGTAAAACGGGGGCGGCCATGTGCGGTAAGGCGGCAGTTCCGCCTTCCCGCGACCGCGCCCCGTGGCGCTGCACCTTACTTCTTCTTGCCTTCCTTGCGGACGATCCGCTCGTTGGCATAACGCACGCCCTTGCCCTTGTAGGGCTCGGGGCCGCGATACTTGCGGATCTCGGCCGCAACCTGGCCGACCACCTGCTTGTCGATGCCGTTGACGACGATTTCCGTCGGCTTCGGCACGGAGATGGTCACGCCTTCGGGGGCCTCATAGACCACGTCGTGGCTGAAGCCAAGCGCAAGCTGCAGGTTCTTGCCCTGCATGGCGGCGCGATAGCCGACGCCGGTGATCTCGAGACGCTTCTCGAAGCCGTCCTTCACGCCCGTCAGGATGTTGGCGATCTGGGTGCGCGACATGCCCCACTTCGAGCGGGCGTCCTTCGACTCGTCGCGCGGGGTGACGGCGATCTCGCCGTCCTCCAGCTTCACCAGCACCTCGTCGTTGACGACGAACTTCAGCTCGCCCTTCGGACCCTTGGTGGTCACGGTCTGGCCGTTCACCGACGCGGTCACGCCCTGCGGAACCGCGACGGGCTTCTTACCAATACGAGACATCTTGCCGTCCTCGTCCTTTTCTCTTCGCCCCGCCCGGTCAGAGGACCTGGCAGAGCACTTCGCCGCCGACGTTCTGCTCGCGGGCCTGATGGTCGGCCATCACGCCCTTGGGGGTCGACAGGATCGAAATGCCGAGGCCGTTGGCCACCGACGGGATCGACTTGACCGAGACGTAGACGCGGCGGCCCGGCTTCGAGACGCGCGAAATCTCGCGGATCACCGGGGCGCCTTCGTAATACTTCAGCTCGATCTCGAATTCCGACTTGCCGTTGTCGTAGTCGACCTTGGCGTAGTCGCGGATGTAGCCTTCGGCCTTGAGCACGTCGAGGACGCGGCCGCGCAGGCTCGAGGCCGGCGACGAAACCTTGGTCTTCTTGCGGCCGTAGGCGTTGCGGATGCGGGTCAGCAGATCGCCGAGGGGATCACTCACGGACATATCGTAGTCCTCCTTACCAGCTCGACTTGACCAGGCCCGGAACCAGGCCGCTGTTGCCCAGCTCGCGCAGCGCGACGCGGCTCATCTTGAGCTTGCGGTAGTAGGCGCGCGGACGGCCGGTCACCTCGCAGCGGTTGCGGATGCGCACCTTGGCCGAGTTGCGCGGCAGCGCGGCCAGCTTGAGCTGGGCACGGAAGCGCTCCTCGATCGGCTTGGACTGGTCCATGATGATCGCCTTGAGCGCGGCGCGCTTGGCGGCGTACTGGTCCACGAGCTTGCGGCGCCGGTTGTTCTTCTCGACTGAGCTGGTCTTTGCCATTTCAGGTTCCTTTGTTCGCTGCCGTTACTGCCGGAAGGGGAAGTTGAAGGCCTTGAGCAGCGCCCGGGCCTCGTCGTCCGTCTTGGCAGTCGTACAAACGATGATGTCCATTCCCCAGATCTGGTCGACCTTGTCGTAGTTGATCTCGGGGAACACGATATGCTCCTTGATGCCCATGGCGAAATTGCCACGGCCATCGAAGCTCTTGGGGTTCAGGCCCCGGAAGTCGCGCACGCGCGGCAGCGCGATCGTCACCAGACGGTCGATGAAATCGTACATCCGGTCCTTGCGCAGCGTCACCTTGGCGCCGATCGGCATGTTCTCGCGAACCTTGAAGCCGGCGATCGAGTTGCGCGCCTTGGTCACGACGGCCTTCTGGCCGGCGATCATGGCGAGGTCCTCGGCCGCGATGGTCGGCTTCTTGGAGTCCGCCGTCGCCTCGCCCACGCCCATGTTGATGACGACCTTGTCGAGGCGCGGGATCTGCAGCTCGTTCTCGTAGCTGAACTGCTCCTGCATCGCCTTGCGGATCTCGTCGCGGTAGAGCTTCTTCAGCCGCGGCTCATACTTGATGTCAGCCATTGATGACTTCTCCCGAGCGCTTCGCGACGCGCACCTTCTTGCCGTCGCGGACCTCGAAGCCGACGCGGGTCGGCGTCTTGCCGTCCTTGGGATCGGCCACGGCGATGTTCGACAGGTGGATCGGCGCTTCCTTGCGGATCAAGCCGCCTTCCTGGTTCTGGGTCTGGCGCTGGTGGCGCACCACCACGTTGACCCCGCGCACGATGGCCTTGTCGTCCTTCGGCATCACGCGCAGCACCTCGCCAGTGCGGCCCTTGTCCTTGCCGGCAAGCACGACGACCTTGTCGCCCTTCCTGATCTTCTGCATGTCACCGGCTCCTTAAAGCACTTCGGGCGCGAGCGAGATGATCTTCATGTGGTTCT
>JACZJD010000089.1 GCA_014860725.1 Aquamicrobium sp. | reverse complement strand
TAACGGCAGCCGGTCTCGACCACGAGGCCGATCTGGTCGCCGCCGTGGATGTCGAGCGCGCCCTGTTCGATCAGCCAGCCGTTCACCGCCGTGTCGAACAGCGAATAGTGCACGACATTATTCATGTGGCCGTAGATGTCGTTGTCCATCCAGCGCGTCTGGATGCGGTAGAAGGCGCGGTAGTCGCCGCGCGCGGAGGGCACCGGCCGTTCGCTCATCGTTCGCCTCCGCCGTTCGCGAGCCGTTCAGCGACCAGCGCCGCCAGCCGGTCCGCGACCTCCTCCTTGTCCATCTCCGGCCAGTCCTCGACGCCGCCGGCCGAGACGATCCGGACGCGGTTCCTGTCGCCGCCCATTACGCCGCCTCTTCCACCCTCGGCCGCGTTGATGCCGCTATCGTGCGACACGTCGTTGGCGACGATCAGGTCCGCGCCCTTCTTCTCCAGCTTCTTGCGGGCGTTGCCGACCACGTCCTGCGTCTCGGCCGCGAAGCCGATCACCAGCCCCGGCCGTCGCGCATGATGGCCGACGGTGGCGAGGATGTCGGGGTTCTCGACCATCTGCAATGCCGGCGGCCCCTTGCCGGGCTCCTTCTTGATCTTCTGGCCGGCCTCGCCGCCGGTGCGCCAGTCGGCGACCGCGGCGACGAACACGCCGGCATCCGCGGGCAGCGCCGCCTCCACTGCCGCCAGCATCTGCCGCGCGGTCTCGACGCGGGTGACGGCGACGCCGGCCGGGTCGGGGACGTTGACGGGGCCGGAGACCAGCCGGACATCCGCGCCCAGCCGGGCGAGCGAGGCGGCGATGGCATGGCCCTGCTTGCCGGAGGAGCGGTTGGCGATGTAGCGCACCGGGTCGATGGGCTCGTGCGTCGGGCCGGAGGTGACGACGATGCGCCGGCCGGCAAGCGGCTTCGGCGCGCCGTCGAGCAGCGCCTCGATGGCCGCCACGATCTCCAGCGGCTCGGCCATGCGGCCGACGCCGGCCTCGCCCGCTTCCGCCATCTCGCCGCTCGCCGGCCCGACGAAGCGGATGCCGTCACGCGCGAGCGTGTCGCGGTTGCGCTGCGTCGCCGGGCTCCGCCACATCAGCGGGTTCATGGCGGGGGCCGCGAGGATCGTCTTGTCGGAAGCGAGCAGCACGGCCGAGGCGAGGTCGTCGGCGAGCCCGTGCGCCATCTTCGCCATCAGGTCGGCCGTCGCCGGCGCGACGACGATCAGGTCCGTCTCGCGCGACAGGCGGATGTGGCCGACATCGTGCTCGTCGTGGCGGTCGAAGAGGTCGGTGAAGACGTGGTCGGCCGACAGCGCGCCGACGGCAAGCGGCGTCACGAACTCCTGCGCCGCCTTCGTCATCACGCAGCGCACGGCCGCGCCGCGCTCCCGCAGGCGGCGGATGAGGTCGAGACATTTGTAGGCCGCGATGCCGCCGCCGATGATGAGCAGGATGCGCTTGTCCGAAAGGGTCATTCGCCGGTCCGCCTCCCCGATCGTTTCATCATAGAAGAGATTCAGCGGATCTGCCACGCGATCCAGATCAGCGTCGCCGCGATCACCCACAGCGCGACCCGGCCCGAGCGGGTGCGCCGGGCTTCCGCGCGGCCGATCTTGTCGGCGGTGGCGTCGTCGAAGCGCAGGCCGTTCTCGGCCATGGCGTCGATCTCGCGCGACAGCCGCTCGGTGCGCTCCGCGAGCTCCGGCGCCTGGCGGGCGAGCGAGAGGAGGGCGGAGGCCCCCTCGCGCGCATCCTCCAGCAGGCCGCGCGGGCCGAGATTGGCCCTGATCCAGTCGCCGACGACCGGCTCGGAGGCCTTCCACATGTTGAAGGCCGGGTCGAGCGTGCGGGCCACGCCCTCGACCACCACCATGGTCTTCTGGAGGAGGACGAGCTCCGGCCTCGTCGCCATGTCGAACAGCTCGGTCACCTCGAACAGCAGCGTCAAGAGCCGCGCCATCGAGATGGTTTCGGCCGGCTGGCCGTGGATCGGCTCGCCGATGGCGCGGATCGCCTGGGCGAAGGCGTCGATGTCGTGGGCGCGCGGCACGTAGCCGGCCTCGAAATGCACCTCGGCGACGCGGCGATAGTCGCGGACGATGAAGCCGTAGAGGATCTCGGCGAGGAAACGCCGCTCCTTGCGCCCGAGGCGGCCGGAAATGCCGAGATCGACCGCGACGATGGTGCCGTCGGCCTCGACGAACAGATTGCCGGGATGCATGTCGGCGTGGAAGAAGCCGTCGCGCAGCGTGTGGCGCAGGAACGACTGGATCAGCACCTGCGCCAGCTTCTCGAGGTCGTGGCCGGCGGCGCGCAAGCCCTCGACGTCGCTCATCTTGACGCCGTCGACCCACTCCATGGTCACGACGTCGCGGCCGGTGCGCTCCCAGTCCACCCACGGCACGCGGAAGCCGGGATCGTCCTTGGTGTTCTCGGCCAGCTCCGACAGCGCGGCCGCCTCCAGCCGCAGGTCCATCTCGATCTTGGTGGTCTGGGCGAGCGTCCTCGTCACCTCGACGGGCCTCAGCCGCCGCGCCGAGGGGATGAAACGCTCCTGAAGCCGCGCGGCGAGGAAGTAGCTTTCGAGGTCGGCGAGGAAGCGCCGCCGCACGCCCGGGCGGATGACCTTGACCGCGACGCGTCTCTCGACGCCGTCGCGCAGGATCGCTGCCGGATGCACCTGCGCGATCGAGGCCGCCGCGACCGGCTCGTCGAAGCGGGCATAGAGGTCGCCGATCGGCCGGCCGAGCGACGCCTCGATCTCCTCGACGGCGTCGCGGGTCGGAAAGGTCGCCATCCGGTCCTGGAGGTTCGCCAGATCCATGGCGATCTCCGTGCCGACCACGTCGGGCCGCGTGGCGAGGAACTGGCCGAGCTTGACGTAGGACG
>JACZJD010000614.1 GCA_014860725.1 Aquamicrobium sp. | reverse complement strand
GGCCCAGCCTGCCCAGACGCGCACGACCGCACCGGCGCTGAAGACGGTCGCCACCGCCACAGGTCAGGCCGCAGCGCTCCTTGCAACCCAGCCCGCAGACGAAAGCTGGGAAGAGTTCTGACACCGACACGCGGCCGCCGCGGCACTTTGTCCGCGGCGGCCGCAAAGGCCGGAGGCGGGGCCTTCGGCGCATGCCATCTAAACCCGAAATTAACCGCGGCCGTTCCACTTTGGGGCGCGGGGTTCGGGCCGACATCGAGACGATAGCCAGGGCACGTGAGGCTTGGGGGACGGGAATGAGCGAGGAGCACAACAGACGGGCTTCTGACCGCAGGCGCGAGCTGATCGCTTTCAGGATCGGCGAGCAGGAGTTCTGCGTCGACATCATGGCGGTGCGCGAGATACGCGGCTGGACGCCCGCGACGCCGCTGCCGCACGCACAGAAATTCATGCGCGGGGTCATCAACCTGCGCGGCACGGTGCTGCCGATCATCGACCTGTCGGCGCGGCTCGGCTTCGGGCTGACGACGCCCGAGGCGCGGCACGTCATCATCGTGGTGCGCACGGAAAGCCAGGAGGTCGGCCTTCTGGTCGATGCGGTCTGCGACATACTGAGCGTCACCGACGACATGATGCAGCCGACGCCCAACGTCGCCAGCGACGCGGTGCGCTCCTTCGTGCGCAGCATCGTGGCGGTCGAGGGCCGCATGATCGGCGTCATCGGGCTCGAACGCATCCTGCCCGAACAGGAAGCGGAGGCCGCATGACGACTGCGGCCCGCTCCAGGGATGGGCGCGGGCGCGCGCTCGTCGAGGGGGAGTTCCTTTTCACGACGGAAGACTTCACGGCGATCGCCCGGATGCTCTACGACGATGCGGGCATCGCGCTGTCGGAGAGCAAGGCGTCGCTCGTTTATTCGCGGCTGGCCAAGCGGCTGCGGGCGCTGGGCATCGAGAGCTTCCAGGACTACTGCCGTCTGGTGGCCGGCGCCGAGGGCGTGAGCGAGCGCCAGAACATGCTGGCCGCGCTCACCACCAACGTGACGCGCTTCTTCCGCGAGCCGCACCATTTCGAGCATCTCAAGGCAAAGGTGCTGCCCGACCTCGTCGCCCGCGCCAGGGCGCGCGGCCGGGTCCGCATCTGGTCGGCGGGCTGCTCGACCGGGCAGGAGCCCTATTCCATCGCGCTGACGGTGCTCGACCTCCTGCCCGAGGCGGCAGGGCTCGACGTGCGCATCCTTGCCACCGACATCGACCCCAACGTCGTCGCCACCGGCCGGGCGGCCGTCTACTCCAACGAGGCGGTGCAGCCGGTGCCGGCCGCCCTGCGCGACCGCTGGATGGTGCGCGTGCGCGACGGTGGCCGCGAGGCATGGGGCGCTGGCGAGGAGATGCGGCGGCTGGTCGCGTTCCGCGAGCTGAACCTGATGGGCAACTGGCCGATGAAGGGTCGGTTCGACGTCATCTTCTGCCGCAACGTCGTCATCTATTTCGACGAGCCGACCCAGGCGCGCATCTGGTCGCGCTTCGCGCCGCTGCTCAATCCGGGCGGGCGGCTCTATGTCGGCCATTCCGAGCGCGTGACCGACATGGACAGGTTCGAGACCGACGGGCTGACGACCTATCGGCTGAAGGATGGCCGGCCGAAGGGCGGTGCGTGATGGGCGCGATCAAGGTCCTCGTCGTCGACGACAGCGCCACCATGCGCAGCCTGATCTCGGCGGTGCTGCGTCGCGACCCGGACATCTCGGTCATCGGCCAGGCCGGCGACCCGTTCGAGGCGCGCGACGCGATCAAGAGGCTCAATCCCGACGTCGTCACGCTCGACGTCGAGATGCCGAACATGAACGGGCTCGCCTTCCTCGAGAAGATCATGCGGCTGAGACCCATGCCCGTGGTCATGGTCTCGACGCTGACGCAGGTCGGTGCGGAGGTCAGCCTCGCCGCGCTCGAGCTGGGCGCGGTCGACTGCGTCGGCAAGCCGACGGCGGGGATGGCGGCCGAGCAGGCCTTCGCCGACCTCGCCACCAAGGTCAAGGCGGCCGGGCGCGCCCGCGTGCGC
>JACZJD010000088.1 GCA_014860725.1 Aquamicrobium sp. | reverse complement strand
GGCGGCGATGCGCCGGACGGAAAGGGCGTCCTGCCCCGGAATCGTCTTCGCAACCGTCTTCGCTGCCCTAGCCATGGAGGCGTTCTCCCTTCTCGTCGAAGAACACGGTTCCCGTCACCTCGACCTCGACCGTGCCGTCCGGCATCGGCACCCAGAGCGTCTGCCCGATCCTGTCGCGCCCGCCCGCCACCAGCGCCAGCGCGATGGAGCGGCCGCAGTTCTCCGACCAGTAGGACGAGGTGACGTGGCCGATCATCGGCATGGGGATCGTGCCGCCGGGGCTGGCGACGACCTGCGCGCCCTCCTCCAGCACCACCTTCGGGTCCCTCGTCTTGAGGCCGACGATCTGCCTGCGGCCCTCGGCCACGAGGTCGCTGCGCATCAGCCCGCGCCTGCCGACGAAATCGGCCTTGGCCTTGCCGATGGCCCATGCGAGGCCGGCGTCGTCCGGCGTCACGGTCCCGTCCGTCTCCTGCCCGACGATGATATAGCCCTTCTCGGCGCGCAGCACGTGCATCGCCTCGGTGCCGTAGGGAGAGGCGCCGTGCTTCTGCCCCTCGGCCAACACCGCCTCCCATACCGCCTGCCCGTAATCGGCCGGCACGTTGATCTCGTAGCCGCGCTCGCCGGTAAACGACATGCGGAAGAGCCGCGCCGGCACGCCGCACACCCGGCCCTCGCGCACCGACATATGCGGCATGGCCTCGTCCGATATGTCGATGCCCTCGACGAGCGGCGCGACGATCTCGCGCGCCTTCGGCCCCTGCACGGCGATCACCGCCCACTCGTCCGAGACCGAGGTGAGATAGACCTTGAGGTCGGGGAACTCGGTCTGGAGATAGTCCTCCATGTGGTGGAGGACGCGGGCCGCACCCCCGGTCGTGGTCGTGACGTGGAAGCGGTCCTCCGCCAGCCGGCCGACGACGCCGTCGTCGTAGATGAAGCCGTCCTCGCGCAGCATGACGCCGTAGCGGCAGCGCCCGACCTCCAGCTTCTTCCAGGGATTGGTGTAGATCAGCTCGAGGAAGGCGGCGGCATCCGGCCCCACCACCTCGATCTTGCCGAGCGTCGAGGCGTCGAAGATGCCGGCGGCCTGCCGCACGGTGCGGCACTCGCGGTTGACGGCCGCATGCATGTCCTCGCCCGGCCGCGGGAAGTACCATGCCCGCTTCCACTGGCCCACATCCTCGAACACCGCGCCGTTGGCCGTGGCCCAGGGGTGGATCGCCGTGCGCCGGACGGGATCGAACAGCGGCCCGCGCGCGTGGCCGACGATGGTGCCGAAGGTGACGGGCGTGTAGGGCGGGCGGAAGGTGGTCAGCCCCACCTCCGGCACCGGCCGGCCCAGCGCCTCGGCCGCGATCGCCAGCCCGTGCAGGTTGGACGTCTTGCCCTGGTCCGTCGCCATGCCGTTGGTGGTGAAGCGCTTGACGTGCTCGATGGAGCGCATGCCCTCGCGCACCGCCTGGCGGATGTCCTTGGCGGTGACGTCGTTCTGGAAATCGACGAAGGCCATCTTGCCCCCCGAACCCCGCGCGTCGCCCTGCGCATCGCCCAGCACGCCGCCGGCCATGCTCTCGGCCGCCTCGACCTTCGGCCGCTGCGCGGCCTTGCCGGCCTTGACGCCCGCCGCCCGCGCCGCCGCGTGGCCTGCGGCCGACGCCTCGGCAATGGCGTCGTCGAGATCGTCCGTGCCGTTGCAGGCGCCGACGCACACACAATCCTGCGCCGCCTCGCCCGGCAGGAAGCGCTTGCCGGCGACGTCGAACGAGACCTTGCCGCGCGACTGCGAGAACAAATGCAGCGACGGCGTCCAGCCGGCCGAGGTGATGAGCGCATCGACGCGGATGCTGCGCGCGGCACCCCCGGCCTTGGGCTCGACGGCGATGGACGACACCCGCGTCCGCCCGCCGGCCTGCGTGACGACGCGGCCCGGATGCACCTCGATGCCGAGCGCCCGCGCCTCGTCCACCGCCGGCCCCTGCGGGTTGTCGCGCTGGTCGACGATGGCGGCGATGTCGATGCCCGCTTTCTTGAGGTCGAGCGCCGCGTAATAGGCGGAATCGCAGGCGGTGTAGACGCCGACGCGCCGGCCGACGGCGACGCCGTAATGGTTGAGATAAATGCGGGCGGCCGACGCCAGCAGGATGCCCGGCCGGTCGTTGCCCTGAAACACCATGTGCCGCTCGATGGCACCGGTGGCGATGACGACGCGCTTCGCCCGCACCTTCCACAGCCGCTCGCGCGGCAGGTCGGGCAAGGGGGTCGCGAGATGGTCGGTGACGCGCTCGGCAAGGCCGACGAAATTCTGCGCGTAATAGCCGAACGCCGTGGTGCGGGCGAGCACGCGGACGTTCTCCATCGCCCGCAGCGTCGCCGCCGCGCCCTGCGCCCAGGCCCAACCGTCCTCGCCGTCGATC
>JACZJD010000613.1 GCA_014860725.1 Aquamicrobium sp. | reverse complement strand
CCAGCGCGGCGCGGACGGCGCAGCCGTCCGCGCCCTGCCGCACGAGCAGGCGGGGGCCGGTCGCCGGCGTGAAGGGCACGGACACCTGCAGCTTGGGATAGTAGCGCCCGCCCGCGCGCTCGAAGGCGTCGGCCCAGCCGTGATCGAAGACGTATTCGCCCTGGCTGTGGCTCTTGAGGTAGCAGGGAACGGCCCCGAGAAGCGCGCCGTCCGTATCTTCGAGGCGAAGATGTACCGGTTGCCAGCCCGTGCGCGCCGCGACGCAGCCGCTTTCCTCGAGGATGGAAAGAAAATCGTACGAAATGAAGGGGTTGTATGCCGTTCCGGAATCGAAAGGCGAGGCATTCGAATCGGACCGGCAGGCCCCGCCGAGCGTGTCCCACTCCTCGCGCGAGAAGGACGCCATGCCCTGAACGGCGTGCAGGACGAAGCCGTCTTCGCCCGCTCCCGTCCCGTCATGGCGCCTTTCGCTCATGGCTCTCCAGATATGTCGTCGCGGGCGCCGCGCAAGCCGCTCAGGCCTCGAAGCCTTCGAACGTCATCTGGTCGGCATGGGCGAACGTCGTCGCCCTGGCCTCCTCGTTGCGCACCGTCCAGGTGATGACCGGCATCGCCAGCTTCTCGCGCACGAACGACACGAACGGGTTCGGCAGGTCGGAGACGCCGAACGAGACAAAGGAGATCGGGTGCGCCAGCATCGAGAAATGCGCCTCGAGCGCGGGGATGGTGCGCTTCTCCGCCGTCAGCCCGGCGGGAATGCCGGGCGCGTCGTCGGCGAAGCGCCGTACCAGCCAGTGGTCGAACGACATGATCGCGGCCTCGCCCCGATAGCCTTCGAGCGTCTGCGCCACGGCGGCGACCAGCCCCGTGTCCTTGCCCTCCACGCCCTTCAGCTCGATGACGAGCGGCACCCGGCCGCGCACCCTGGCCAGCATCTCGGCGAGCGTCGGGATGTGGTCGTCCGTGCCGCCGACCTTGAGCTGGTTCAGCTCGGCCGCGGTCATCTCGTGGACGAAGCCGTCGCGTCCGGCGAGCCGGTTGAGCACCGAATCGTGGAACACGACCGGCACCCCGTCGGCGGAAAGATGCACGTCGCACTCGATGGCGTAGTCGCGCTCGATGGCCGCGTCGAAGGCCGACAGCGTGTTTTCCCAGCGGCTGCGGTTCAGGTCGTGATAGCCGCGATGGGCGATCGGCCTGCGGGTGAGCCACGAAATGTCGGCCATGGCCTAGTCGATCTCGACGATGGCTTCGATCTCGACCGGCGCGTTGAGCGGCAGCACGGCGACGCCCACGGCCGCACGCGCATGCTTGCCGCGCTCGCCCAGCACCTCCGCCAGGAAGTCGGACGCGCCGTTCCCCACCAGATGCTGCTCGGTGAAATCGGGCGTCGAGGCGACGAAGATGCCGATCTTCACCAGCCGGGTGATCCTTTCGAGGTCGCCGGTCGCGGCCTGGAGCTGGGCGAGGATGTTGATGGCGCAGTGCCTCGCCATCTCCTTGCCGGCGGCCGTGTCGAGGTCGCGGCCGAGCAGGCCGGTCGCCGCCAGCTTGCCGTCCGAGAAGGGAAGCTGGCCCGAGACGAAGAGGATCTTGCCGGCCTGCACGAAGGGAACGTAGTTGGCGGCCGGGGCCGCTGCGGCCGGAAGCGTGACGCCGAGCGCGGCGAGGCGTTTTTGGATTGTATCGCCCATGATCTATTCCTTATGCTTGTGCGCGGGGGAAACGGAATGCGCGGATGCCACGCTTCTGCCACGAATGCTCCCTGTGGTGAATAGAGATTGCGGCCCCGCCGCACGGAGACCGATGCCGATGCGCCTTGCGCTGCCTGCCAGTTTTTTGTTTGTCGCCGCGTTCGCCTCGCCCTATGCGGCGACGTCCGCCGAGGCCGGGGCGGGAACGCTCGCACCGCACCGCGCCGTCTATGACCTCGCGCTCGACAGGGCCTCGGACCGTTCCGGCATCACCGGCCTTTCCGGCCGCATGGTCTACGAGTTCGCGGGCTCGGCCTGCGACGGCTACACCGTGACTTTCCGCTTCGTGACCCGCATCGACACCGACGACGTCTCGCGCCTCACCGACCAGCAGACCACCACCTACGAGGACGGCGAGGGCAAGAGCTTCAGCTTCGTGACCCGCTCCTTCGTCGACGAGGAGCTGAACGGCGAATTGAAGGGTGTGGCGCGTGCCGGCGAGGACGAGACCGTGGTTTCGATCGACAAGCCGGAGGCGAAGGAGCTGCGGCTGGAGACGACGCAGTTTCCCACCCATCACCTGAAGGACCTGATCGACCGGGCGAGGAAGGGCGAGACCTTCTACGAGACGACGTTGTTCGACGGCTCCGAGAACGCCGACAAGGTGATGACCACCACCGTCGTCATCGGCAAGGAGGCGAGCGCGAAGCCCAACGACCCTGAGCTGAAGGCGATGGCCGCGCTGGCCAGGACACCGTTCCGGCCGGTCGACATGGCCTATTTCGACCTTTCCGAGGCCGGCGCCGACGGCGAGGAGCTGCCGGACTACCGCATCAGCTTCAAGCTCTACGAGAACGGCGTCACCCGCGATCTCGTCATGGATTACGGCGACTTCACCATGACCGGCACGCTGGTCGATCTCGACCTGTTCGACATGCCGGAGAACTGCACGCAGTAGCGCGGTTGCGGCCTCAGGCGAATTGCGCGAGGCCGTGGCCGACCGACCAGTTCTCCCTCGCCGAGTCGGTCACGTTCACGAACACGTCTTCCGGCCGGATGCCGGGGCTCTTGCCGAGCAGGTCCGCGATCCGCCGGAACAGCGCCTTTTTCTGTTCCGGCGTGCGCGTGTCGAAGACGATAATACGGATGAAGACGAGATCGTCGCTGCGGGCGATGCCGAAGGCGTCGCCGTAGCGGAAGTTCGCGGGCTCATGCTCGGTGATAGTCATGAACTGGTCGTCCTCGGGCACGTTCAGCGCCTCGCGCATCGCCTGATAGAGGCTGTCGAAAATCGCCTGCCTGTAGGCTTGGGACTTTCCGGCGCGCAGGGAGATCTGGAGAAGCGGCATCGCGGGTCCTTTCCATTCTGTCGTGTCGCTCGACATTAGGTTCCGGCCGGTTATTTTAGTACGGTATGAGAATGGATGGCAGAGATAACATATTGAAATGATCGAACGCCCCCTCGACCTCGACGCGGTGAGGGCTTTCATCCGCATCGCCGAGCTTGGCAGCTTCACCCGCGCCGCCGAGGCCATGCGCATGACGCAAGGCGCGATCAGCCTGAAGCTGAAGCGACTCGAGGAGAGGCTCGGCTGCCGGCTGGTCGAGCGCACCCCTCGCTATGTGCATCTTTCGGCGCAAGACGCGGTCTTCCTCGAACGTGCCCGCGAACTGGTGGAGGCGCACGACTGCGCGCTTGCCGCCTTCGCCGGCGGGCGCCAGCGCCTCGCCATCGGCATCAGCGACCATGTCGCCGGGCCGGAACTTCCCCGGCTGATCGCGCGCATGAACGCGCAAGACCCGCGCTTGTTGATCGAGATCCGTATCGGATCGTCGGGCGATCTGCTTCAGGCGTTCGACAGGCGCGAGCTCGACACCGTCATCGTGCGCCTGCATGCCGAACGCAATGACGGGACGGTCATCGCCGAGGAGAGATTCGGCTGGTTCGCGGCGCCGGGCTGGGCGCATCGCGCCGGCGAGCCGCTGCCCGTCGCCACCATGCCCGAACCCTGCGGCGTGCGCGCGTTGGCGTGCCGGCTTCTCGACGAGGCCGGGGTGCCGTGGACGGAGATATTCGTCGGCGGCGGCGTCGCGGCGGTCTCGGCGGCCGTCGTCGCCGGCATCGGCGTTGCCGCCCTGTCGCCGCGCATGGTGCCCTCCGGCGCGATCGACATCGGCGCGCGGCTGCGGCTTCCCGACCTGCCGCGCCTGCCGATCGTGCTTCATTCGAGGATCAGGGAAGGCCGGTCGCAGGACGCGCTTGCGGCGCTGTCCGCCGCCTTCAGAAGCGCCGTGCGCGATTAATCCATCCCGAAGTATGCATGGTTGCGTTTTGCGGCCATACCCTCTATATGCGCGCTCATTCCACACACGGGCATAGGGTCAGGCGTCCGGGAGAAATCCGGGCGGGACCTCCGGTGGCGGCGGGGCATCGCGCCCTTTCCGTCGATGGCCCGTGGAGGCAAACCGGAAAGGAAGAAACGAATGGCTCTGCCTGATTTCAGCATGCGCCAGCTTCTCGAGGCTGGCGTTCACTTCGGCCACCAGACCCACCGCTGGAACCCAAAGATGGCGCCCTTTATCTTCGGCGCCCGCAACAATATCCACATCATCGACCTGTCGCAGACCGTGCCGCTGCTGAACCAGGCGCTGAAGCAGGTGTCCGACACGGTCGCCCGCGGCGGCCGCGTGCTCTTCGTCGGCACCAAGCGCCAGGCTTCGGACATCGTCGCCGAGTCCGCCCGCCGCTCCGCGCAGTACTACGTGAACTCGCGCTGGCTCGGCGGCATGCTGACCAACTGGAAGACGATCTCCAACTCGATCTCGCGCCTGCGCAAGCTCGACGAGCTGCTCTCCGGCGAGGCCCAGGGCTTCACCAAGAAGGAGCGCCTGAACCTCGAGCGCGAGCGCGAGAAGCTCGACAAGGCGCTGGGCGGCATCAAGGACATGGGCTCGACGCCCGACCTGATGTTCGTGATCGACACCAACAAGGAGGCGATCGCCATCCAGGAGGCCAAGCGCCTCGGCATTCCGGTCGTCGCCGTCGTCGACTCGAACTGCGACCCGGACCGCGTCGATTTCCCGATCCCGGGCAACGATGACGCCGCGCGCGCCATCCAGCTCTACTGCGACCTCGTCTCCAAGGCCGCCATCGACGGCATCGCCCGCCAGCAGGGCGCGCTCGGCGTCGACATCGGCGCCTCGGAAGAAGCCCCGGTCGAGCCGGCGCTCGGCGAGGAAACCGGCGAGAACAAGGACGCCTGATCGTTCCGGTCACAATCATGTGGCCGTTATGACGGAAACAAAGCAGGCGCACCTGGAAATCCCACGGTGCGCCGCTCCTTTTGAAAGACGGATTTGAAGAGGCGACAATGAGCATTTCTGCAGCACAGGTCAAACAACTGCGCGACATGACCGGCGCGGGCATGATGGACTGCAAGGCCGCGCTTGCCGAGACCAACGGCGACATCGAGGCTGCCGTGGACTGGCTGCGCAAGAAGGGCATCGCCAAGGCCGACAAGAAGGCCGGCCGCACCGCGGCCGAGGGCCTCATCGGCGTCGCTTCCGACGGCACCAGCGCGGTCGTGGTCGAGGTCAACTCCGAGACCGACTTCGTCGCCCGCAACGACGCCTTCCAGGATCTGGTGCGCGCCGTGGCGCAGGCCGCGCTCGGCACCGACGGTTCGCGCGACGCGGTCGGCGCCGCCACCAATCCCGCCGCCGGCAAGTCGGTCGACGATTCGATCAAGGACGCTGTCGCCACCATCGGCGAGAACATGAGCCTGCGCCGCTCGGCCAAGCTGTCGGTGCCGGCCGGCGCCGTGGCGACCTACGTCCACAACGCGGTAGCGGACAGCCTCGGCAAGATCGGCGTGCTGGTCGCCATCGAGACCACCGGCGACGCCGAGGCCGCGCGCGCCTTCGCCCGCCAGGTGACGATGCACGTCGCCGCGACCAACCCGCTGGCGCTGACGGCCGAGGAGGTCGATCCGGCGGCCGTGGCCCGCGAGAAGGACATCTTCGCCGCGCAGGCCCGCGAGTCGGGCAAGCCCGAGAACATCATCGAGAAGATGGTCGAGGGCCGTCTGCGCAAGTTCTTCGAGGAGGTCGTCCTCCTGAAGCAGGCCTTCGTGCTCAACCCCGACCTGACCGTCGAGGCGGCGCTCAAGGCCGCCGAGAAGGACATCGGCGCCCCGGCGAAGATCACCGGCTTCGTGCGCTTCGCGCTGGGCGAGGGCGTCGAGAAGGAAGAGAGCGACTTCGCCGCCGAGGTGGCCGCCGCCGTCAAGGGCTGACCGGCGCTCCGCGCCGGCAAGGGAGTAAGGGAGTAGGGAGAAGACGACCCCACCGCCGCTTTCTTCTTTCTTCCCTTATTCCCCTGCTCCCCTATTCCCTTATCGAAGAGCGCCGCGTGACATCGCGGCGCCCTTCGTGTATCGCCTGCACGCGTCCCAAAGCTCGCGAGGAACCCCATGCCGTCGAAGCCCGCCTACCGCCGCGTCCTGCTGAAAGCCTCCGGCGAGGCGCTGATGGGCGAGCAGGGCTTCGGCATCGACGTGTCCGTGGCCGACCGCATCGCCGCCGACGTCGCCGAGGCGCGCGCGATGGGCGTCGAGGTCGGCATCGTCATCGGCGGCGGCAACATCTTCCGCGGCGTCGCCGTCGCCTCGTCAGGCGGCGACCGCGTGACCGGCGACCACATGGGCATGCTCGCCACCGTCATCAACTCGCTGGCGCTCAGGACCTCGCTCGTCAAGATCGGGGTCGATGCGGTGGTGCTTTCGGCCATCGCCATGCCGGAGCTGTGCGAGAGCTTCTCGCAGCGCCAGGCCACCGCCTACATGGATCAGGGCAAGGTGGTGATCTTCGCCGGCGGCACCGGCAACCCGTTCTTCACCACCGATTCCGCGGCCGCCCTGCGCGCGGCGGAGATCGGCGCCGACGCGCTGTTCAAGGGAACGCAGGTCGACGGCGTCTATTCGGCCGACCCCAAGCGCGACCCGACCGCCCGCCGCTACGACCGCATCACCCATGACGAGGTCATCCGCGACGGGCTGGCCATCATGGACACGGCAGCAATTGCACTTGCGCGCGAGAACAACATTCCGATAATCGTCTTCTCGATTCATGAGAAGGGCGGTTTCGGCGCTATTCTGCGGGGCGAGGGCCGCGGCACGGTCGTGAGCGACGCCTGACGCCTTCGCCGGGACGAAACGCGTAACGACAAGCGAGAAATGCCGGCCGGACCGGCAGCGGAGAATCGGATGAGCAGCACCGGAGTCGATTTCAAGGATCTGCAGCGGCGCATGGACGGCGCGATCGCCGCCTTCAAGCACGACATCGCCTCGCTGCGCACCGGCCGGGCCTCCGCCAACCTGCTCGATCCGATCCAGGTTCAGGCCTACGGCACGCCGATGCCGATCAACCAGGTCGCGACCGTGAGCGTGCCGGAGCCGCGCATGCTTTCCGTGTCGGTGTGGGACAAGCAGATGGTGGGCGCCGTGGACAAGGCGATCCGCGAGGCCAATCTCGGCTTCAACCCGATCGTCGACGGCACCACGCTGCGCATCCCGCTGCCGGAGCTGAACGAGCAGCGCCGCAAGGAGCTGGTCAAGATCGCCCACCAGTATGCCGAGCAGGCAAAGGTCGCCGCCCGCCATGTCCGCCGCGACGGCATGGAGCACGCCAAGAAGGCGGAGAAGGACGGCGACATCAGCCAGGACGAGTCGCGCGTCCAGCACGACAAGGTGCAGAAGCTGACGGACGAGACCATCGCCGCGATCGACAGCCTGCTGGCCGAGAAGGAAGCGGAGATCATGCAGGTTTGACTTCGGCGCTGCCGGGGATGGCCCGGCCGCACCGGCCAAGGTTCTCCTGAAAGGGGCCGCATCGTGAAGCCTGCCCATATCGCGATCATCATGGACGGCAATGGCCGCTGGGCCAAGGCGCGCGGCCTGCCGCGCGCCGCCGGCCACCGCGC
>JACZJD010000612.1 GCA_014860725.1 Aquamicrobium sp. | reverse complement strand
GACGAGGAGCGGCAGCAGGTCGCGCTCGACCGCGACGAGGAAGACGACGCCGGCGAGCGAGGTCAGGCCGAGCGTCGCGAGGACGGCGGGATCGCGATGGAAGCCGAGCCTGACGCCCTCGCCGATGTGCCACAGGCCGGCGGGCGTCATGGCGTCGCGGATGAGGACGAAGAGGCCGATATAGAGCGCGATGCGCGCGCCCGTCGCGCGCCGCGGCAAAAGGACGAGACAGGCGGCGAACAGTGCGAAACCCGGCGCGAGCCGCATCAGGTAATCGAGAAGAACGGGAACCGGACCCATGGCCGCCTCCGATCTGGCCGCAGCCTCAGCCCAGCTCCAGCCACACCGGCTTGTGGTCGGAGCCGCGCGCGGCCGTGTCCACCCGCAGCGACTTCACCCTGGAGGCGAGAAGCGGATGCACGAAGCAGTAGTCGAGGCGCTTGTGGCGCGACGCGTCTTCCGGGTCCTCGAGGTTGACGCAGGTGGGCGTCTCGTCGCCGTCCGCCAGCAGCCCGGCATCGACCGCATGGCGGGCGACGAGCGGCGTGCCGAACTCGTGGTCCGGCGTGCCGGCGACGGCATGGTATTCCGGCGAGCCGGGCAGCATGTTGAAGTCGCCCATCAGGATGTAGGCTTCCGGCACCGGCGGCTCGGGAAAGCCCATCTCGGAGATGCCGGTCACCGCGCCGCCTTCGAGCGCATGGCCGACCGCCCGCTCCATCAGGAAGGCGATCTGGCGCAGGCGCTCGTCCGGCCCGCGATGGTCGAGATGGACGGAATAGAACCGCACCGGCCCGAACGGCGTGCCGATCATCGCTTCGAGCGCGCCACGCTGCAGATTGACGCGGTCGTAGCTGCGCGTGCGCGGCAGGAGCAGGTTGCGCGAGGTCAGGATCGGCTTCCTCGACAGGATCATGTTGCCGAACTGGAGCCGGACGTCGACCGCCTTGCCGTCGCGGATGTGGCTGCCGACATCGGCCTCGAGGTTCGGCCCGTAGGCGGCGAAATAGTCCGGCAGCATGGCGCGGATGTCGGCGACCAGGTCGCGGCCCTCGTTCATCGGGCTGTTGCGCGTCACCTCCTGCAGCGCGATCACGTCGGCGCCGCGCACCGCCTCGACGATGCGGCCGAGATCGAACCGGGCGTCGTCGCCGAAGCCGAACTGGATGTTGTAGCTGACGCATTTCATGCCGTTTCGTCCCCGCCTCGCCGTTTTCGCGCGTGATTCCGCCCCGCGCATGCGCTAGAGCAGGCGCTTCATGACCAGATACAAAGCCGTATTGTCAATCCGATGAAGTTTCTCGATCAGGCCAAGGTCTATATCCGCTCCGGCGACGGCGGCGCCGGCGCGCTGTCGTTCCGCCGCGAGAAGTTCATCGAGTTCGGCGGGCCGGACGGCGGCGACGGCGGCCGCGGCGGCGACGTCTGGGCCGAGGTGGTCGACGGCCTGAACACGCTGATCGACTACCGCTACCAGCAGCATTTCCGCGCCAAGACCGGCATCCACGGCATGGGACGCAACCGCACCGGCGCCAAGGGCGCCGACGTCGTGCTGCGCGTGCCCGCCGGCACCCAGATCTTCGAGGAGGACAACGAGACGCTGATCTGCGACCTGACCGAGGTCGGCCAGCGCTTCCTGCTCGCCAGGGGCGGCAACGGCGGCTTCGGCAACCAGCATTTCAAGACCTCGACCAACCAGGCCCCGCGCCGCGCCAATCCCGGCCTGCCGGGCGAGGAGCGCACCATCTGGCTGCGGCTGAAGCTGATCGCCGACGCCGGCCTCGTCGGCCTGCCCAATGCCGGCAAGTCGACCTTCCTCGCCGCCGTCACCGCGGCCAGGCCGAAGATCGCCGACTATCCCTTCACCACGCTCCATCCCGGCCTCGGCGTCGCCCGCATCGACGGCCGCGAATTCGTGCTCGCCGACATTCCGGGCCTGATCGAAGGCGCGCATGAGGGCGTCGGCATCGGCGACCGCTTTCTGGGCCATGTCGAGCGCACGCGCGTTCTCCTCCACCTCGTCTCGGCGCAGGAGGAGAGCCCGGCCAAGGCCTACAGGACCGTGCGCCGCGAGCTCGAAGCCTACGGCCACGGCCTCGCCGACAAGCCGGAGATCGTC
>JACZJD010000611.1 GCA_014860725.1 Aquamicrobium sp. | reverse complement strand
GGCCGGCGGCCAGCCGGGCAACGGCCCCGGCCAGCAGGCCGCGGCCGTGGTGACGGCGCGCATCGGCACGGCCACCATCAACGACAGGCTGGTCGCCATCGGCACCGGGCGCGCGCTCAACTCGGTCGCCGTGATGCCGTTCTCGTCCGGCCGCCTCAACGAGATCGTCGCCGAATCCGGCACGCGCGTGGCGGCGGGGGATGTCGTCGCCCGGCTCGATTCCGACGCCGAGGAGATCGCGCTCGACCGCGCCCGCATCGCGCTGGAGGACGCCAACGCCCGGCTGGAGCGGGTGCGGGCGCTGCGCACCTCCAACACCGTCACCGCCGTGCAGCTGACCGAGGCGGAGCTCGCCGTCTCCAATGCGCGCCTTGCCGTGCGCGACGCGGAGCTGACGCTCGAGCGCCGCTCCATCCTGTCGCCGATCTCCGGCATCGTCGGCATCATCCCGGTCTCGGTCGGCAACCACGTCACGCAGCAGACCGAGATCGCCACCGTCGACGACCGCTCGCGCATCGTGGTCGATTTCTGGGTGCCGGAGCGCTTCGCCGGCATGATCGCGGTCGGCCAGCCGGTCGCGGCCGCCTCCGTGGCGCGCCCGAACGATACCTTCGGCGGCGTGGTCAGCGCCATCGACAACCGCATCGACGCGAAGAGCCGCACGCTGCACGTGCAGGCCAGCATCGACAACACGCAGGATGTGCTGCGCGCCGGCATGTCGTTCCAGGTCGAGATGCGCTTTCCCGGCGACACATATCCCGCCGTCGACCCGCTGGCCGTGCAGTGGGGCACCGACGGCGCCTTCGTCTGGGTGGTCGACAACGGCGTGGCGCGCCGCGTCTCCGTGCGCATCATCCAGCGCAACACCGACAGCGTGCTGGTCGCCGGCGAGCTCGGCAGCGCCGGCACGGTCGTGACCGAAGGCATCCATGCCGTGCGCGAGGGCGCGCCGGTCCGTCTGGTCGACGGCCAGACCGGAGACGCGCCGACCGCCGCCGTCACCGGCTCCTGAGCGGAGGCGCGACGATGAGCCAGCCCTTCAGCCCCGCCAGCGCCGAAACCGGCATGACCGCCCTCTTCGTGCGCCGGCCGGTGCTGGCGCTCGTCCTCAACGTGCTGATCGCGGTCGCCGGCCTCGCTGCGCTGTTCGGCGTCGAGATCCGCGAGCTGCCGGACATCGACCGCCCCGTCATCACCGTCTCCACCGACTTCTCCGGCGCCTCGGCGGAATCGATCGACCGCGAGCTCACCGCCGTCATCGAGGGCGCGGTGGCGCGCGTGGCCGGCGTCAAGTCGATCTCCTCGTCCTCGTCCTTCGGGCGCAGCCGCATCACCGTCGAGTTCCGCGACGGCGTCGATCTCGACACGGCGGCCTCCGACATGCGCGACGCGGTCGGCCGCATCCAGAACCGCCTGCCCGACGACGCCGACCCGCCGCGCATCGTCAAGGCCGACTCCGACTCGCAGGCCGTGGTGCGGCTGGCGCTGACCTCGGAGACCATGAGCGTCCACGACATGACCGTGCTGACCGAGGACCAGATCGTGGACGTGCTCTCCTCCATCGACGGCGTCGCCGAGGTGCAGCTCTACGGCGACCGCGACAAGATCTTCCGCGTCGACATCGACCAGTCGCGGCTGGCGAGCCTCGGCCTGACCGTCGCCGACATCCGCAACGCGCTCGACACCGTCGCGCTCGACACGCCGGCCGGCTCGCTGACCAGCAACAACCAGGACCTGATCGTGCGCGCGGCCGCGCCGGTGACGACGCCGGAGCAGTTCGAGGCGATCATCATCAACGGCAACAACCGGCTGGGCGACGTCGCCACCGTGACGCTCGGCGGCGACATCGGCGAAAGCCAGCTGCGCGCCAACGGCAACACCGGCATCGGCATGGGCATCCTGCGCCAGGCGCAGTCGAACACGCTGCAGATCTCGGAAGGCGTGCACGCCGCGGTCGAGCGCATCCGCCCCACCCTGCCCGAGGGCCTCGACATCTTCATCACCGGCGACGAGGCCGTGTTCATCAACGGCGCCATCCACGAGGTCGAGATCGCGCTCGGCATCTCCGTCACCGTGGTGCTGCTCATCATCTTCCTGTTCCTGCTCGACATCCGCGCCACGATCATCCCGGGCCTCGCCCTCCCCGTCGCCCTCATCGGCTCGGTCGCGGCGATCTATCTCGCCGGCTTCTCGATCAACATCCTGACGCTGCTCGCCTTCGTGCTCGCCGCCGGCCTCGTGGTCGACGACGCCATCGTGGTGCTGGAGAACATCGTGCGCCGCCGCAACGAGGGCATGGGCCCGCGCGCGGCCGCGGTGCTGGGCACCAAGGAGGTGTTCTTCGCGGTGATCGCCACCACGGCGACGCTGGTCGCCGTCTTCGTGCCGCTCTCCTTCCTGCCGGGACAGACCGGCGGCCTGTTCCGCGAGTTCGGCTTCGTGCTCGCCATCGCCGTCGTCCTGTCGGCGGTGGTGGCGCTGTCGCTGTGCCCGATGATGGCCTCGCGCTTCATGGCCGGCCACCATCACCACGAGCATTCGTCGGGCATCCTCGGCCGCATCGGCGGCATGCTCGCCCGCTTCTACCGCCGCACGCTGCATGCCGCGCTTGCCGCGCCCTTCGTGGTCGTGGTCATCGCGCTGCTGTTCTCGGCGCTCGCCGTGGTGCTGTTCCCGACCATCCGCTCCGAGCTCACGCCGTCCGAGGACCGGTCGGCCGCCTTCCTGCGCATCAACGCGCCGCAGGGCGTCTCCCTCGACTACCTCGCCCAGCAGATGCGCAGCATCGAGGACCTGATCCAGCCGCTGCGCACCTCGGGCGAGATCGCCTCTGTCTTCGCCATCGCCGGCTCCGGCGGCGCGCAGAATTCCGGCTTCATGGTGCTGTCGCTCGCGCCGTGGGACCAGCGCACCCGCACCCAACAGGAAATCCTCGCCGACGTCACCGACCGCGTGCAGGCTGTGCCCGGCGTGCGCGCCTTCGCCTTCCAGCCCAACAGCCTCGGCATCCGCGGCGCGGGCAGCGGCCTGCAGTTCGCCATCGTCGGCAATTCCTATGCCGAGCTGACCGCGGCGGCGCAGGCGACGGTGGCCGACCTCGAGAAGGACAGCCGCTTCCGCCAGCCGCGCCTGTCGCAGGAGACGACCCAGCCGCAGCTCTCCGTCAGGATCGACCGCGAGCGCGCCTCCGACCTCGGCATCAACATCGCCGGCCTGTCGGAGACCATCCAGGCCATGCTCGACGGCCGCGAGATCGGCTCGATCTTCATCGAGGACCGCTCCTACGACGTGAAGCTGATCTCGGCCACGCACCCGATCAACGATCCGACCGACCTGGAGAACATCTTCGTCAAGGCGCAGGACGGCCGCTTCGTGCCGATGTCCACCATCGCCACGCTGACGGAGCAGGCCGTCGCCCCGTCGCTGGCGCGCGAGCAGCAGCAGCGGGCCGTCGCCATCACCACCGAGCTCGTCGGCAACTTCGCGCTCGGCGAGGCCTATGTGGTGGCGCAGGAGATCGCCGCGCCGCACATGCCGCCCGGCAGCCGCATCGTGCCGCTGGCCGAGGCCGCGACGCTGGAGGAGACCTCCGGCGGCATGACGGTCGTGTTCGGCTTCGCCATCGTCATCATCCTGCTCGTTCTGGCCGCCCAGTTCGAGCGCTTCGTCTCCGCCACCATCATCATGGCGACGGTGCCGCTCGGCCTCGCCTGCGCCGTCTTCGCGCTGCTGCTCACCGGCACCAGCCTCAACGTCTACAGCCAGATCGGCCTCGTTCTCCTCGTCGGCATCATGGCCAAGAACGGCATCCTGATCGTCGAGTTCGCCAACCAGCTGCGCGACCGCGGCCTGCCGCTGCACGAGGCCATCGAACAGGCGGCCAACATCCGCCTGCGGCCCGTCGTCATGACCATGCTGTGCACCATCGTCGGCGGCCTGCCGCTGGTGCTGGCGAGCGGCGCCGGGGCCGAGGCGCGCATCGCGCTGGGC
>JACZJD010000610.1 GCA_014860725.1 Aquamicrobium sp. | reverse complement strand
GCCCCCTGCCCTTCGACCGCCCGCACACGGCGGGCGCGGCGGCGATCGACGCCTCCATCGCCACCGGGGCCATCGCCGGGCAGGCCGCCGTCAAGGCGGTGCAACTGGCGACGGGCGGCTCCGTCGCGCAGCTCAAGAACGGCCTCGACGCGCTCTCGTCGGGCAACCTCGCCCGCGCGCGGGTGGTGCGAGACAACCTGCCCGCCAACTCGCTCGACCGCCACATCCTGATGTGGGCAATCGCCACGTCGGGGGCAGACGGCGTGGCCAGCAGCGAGATCGCCGAGGCGGCCTATGCGCTCTCCGGCTGGCCGGGCATGGCGCGGCTGCGCGCTGCCTCCGAGAAGGCGATGTATCGCGAGAACCCCGGCCCACGCACCGTGCTGTCGGCCTTCGGCAATTCGCGGCCGCAGACGACGGAGGGCGCGATCCTGCTGGCGCGCGCCCAGCTCGCCACCGGCAACACGGCGCAGGCGCGCGCGACGCTCGGCCAGTTCTGGCGCACCGAGAAGCTCGACGCCAAGGAAGAACAGACGATCATCCGCGAGTTCGGCAAGGTCATTCCGGCATCCGACCACCGCTTCCGCATGGAGCGCATGCTCTATGCCGACCGCATCACTTCGGCCGAGCGGGTCGCGGGCCTTGCCGGCGGGCGCGAGCTGGTGAAGGCCTTCGCCGCCGTCACCCGCAACGAGAAGAACGCCAAGAGCCTGCTCGACGCCGTGCCGAAGGCGCAGCGCGGCGCGGCCTGGATCTTCGCCGAGGCGCGGCGCCTGCGCCGCGCCGACAAGCATCGCGAGGCCGCGGCCGTGATGCTCAAGGCGCCGAAGGACGCCGCATCGCTGGTCGACCCCGACGCATGGTGGGTCGAGCGGCGGGTGCTGTCGCGCGAGCTGCTCGACCTCGGCGACGCCAGGACCGCCTACCAGCTTGCCGCCGCGCATGCGGCCGAAAGCCCCTCGCTCGCGGTGGACGCCGAATTCCATGCCGGCTGGTACGCCTTCCGCGGCCTCGGCGACGCCAAGACCGGCGCACGCCACTTCGCCCGCATCGCCGAGATCGCCGACGGGCCGATCTCGCTGTCGCGCGCCTACTACTGGCTCGGCCGCGCGGCCGAGGCCGGCGGGCCGGGCAACGCCCGCCAGCACTACGAGCGCGCCGCCCAGTACGGCACGGCCTTCTACGGCCAGCTCGCCGCGGCTCGGCTCGGCCGCAACACCATCGCCGCCAGCTACCCCTCGCCCACCGACGCCGACCGCAGCACCTTCGAGCGCCGGCAGGCGGTGCAGGCGATCCGGCGGCTGGAGCAGGCCGGACACGGCCGCCGCGCCGAAGGCCTCTATCGCGGGCTGGCGCAGGAGCTGACCAGCGTCGGCGGGCTGGCGCTGCTCGCCGTCTCGGCCGAGCGGCAGGGCAACCATTTCCTGGCGCTGCGCGTCGGCAAGTGGGCGGCGGCGCGCGGCCTTCCCGTCGGCGCACTGTCGCATCCGACCGGGGCGATCCCCGCCAACGCCAACATCTCCGGCTCGGGCAAGGCGCTGGCCTACGCCATCGCGCGGCAGGAAAGCGAGTTCAACACCGCGGCGAAGTCGGGCGCGGGCGCGCTCGGCCTGCTCCAGCTCATGCCCGGCACGGCGAAGGAGGTGGCGAGAAAGGCCGGCCTCGCCTACTCGCCGGGCAAGCTCACCAGCGATCCGGGCTACAACGCCACGCTCGGCGCCCACTATCTCAGCGAGCAGCTGGCGCGTTTCTCCGGCTCCTACGTGCTGACCTTCGCCGGCTACAATGCCGGCCCGCGCCGCGCCCAGCAGTGGGTGGAGCGCTACGGCGACCCGCGCGGCAAGCCGGTCGAGCAGGTCGTCGACTGGATCGAGCGCATCCCCTTCACCGAGACGCGCAGCTACGTCCAGCGCGTGATGGAGAACTATCAGGTCTACAAGATGCGCCTCACCGGCCGCATGGACATCGCCGCCGACCTCGTCAACGGCCGCTAGGCAATTCCGCGACTGGAAGAAAAGCGGAAATGCTTCCGGCCGCCGCCCGGACGGGAGAGCGGCCGGACGCGGGTCAGGCGAGCTGCCGTTCCCAGCTCGGGAACGGGTCCGGCAGGTCGCGCCAGCGGCCCGGCATGAAATCCTTTTCCGGCACGAGGCAGGCATCCAGCTCGGCACGCAGCCTCGCCTCGTCCATCGGGTCGCAGCCGATGAAGACGATCTCCTGCCGCCGGTCGCCCCAGACGGGGTCGAGATAGGGCTTCATGGCCGCGCGCCATTCGGGATGGTCGGGCCAGCGGTGCTTCGGCACCGAGGTCCACCACAGGCCGCGCTTGCCGGTGCGGATCAGCGCGCCGGCCTGGCTGATCTCGCCGACGTAATGCGGCCGCGTCGCCAGCCAGAAGAAGCCCTTGGCCCGCACCACGCCCGGCCACGAGCGGTCGATGAAGGCCCGGAGCTTCATCGGATCGAACGGCCGCCGCTCGCGGTAGACGAAGGAACGGATGCCGTATTCCTCGGTCTCGGGAACGTGGTCCTTGAAGCCGTTGAGCTCCTTGAACCACAGCGGATGCTGCTCGGCCTTTTCGAAGTCGAAGCGGCCGGTGTTCAAAACCCTGTCGAGCGGGACCCGGCCGAAATCCGTCTCGATCAACTCGGCGTCGGGGTTGAGCGAACGGACGATCTTGCGCGCGAGGTCCAGGTCGCGGGCGGGCGTGTCGGACACCTTGTTGAGCACGATCACGTCGGCGAACTCGATCTGCTCGACCAGGAGATCGACCAGCGCGCGGTCGTCGCCCTCACCGGCTGTCTCGCCGCGGTCGCGCAGGAAATCCTGCGAGGAATAGTCCCTGAGCAGATTGGCCGCGTCGACCACCGTCACCATCGTGTCGAGCCGGGCGACGTCGGAAAGGCTGTCGCCGTTCTCGTCGCGGTAATCGAAGGTGGTAGCGACGGGCAGCGGCTCGGCGATGCCCGTGCCCTCGATGAGGAGGTAGTCGAAGCGGCCTTGCCGCGACAGGCTGCGCACCTCCTTCAGCAGGTCGTCGCGTAGCGTGCAGCAGATGCAGCCATTGGTCATCTCCACCAGCTGCTCCTCGGTGCGCGACAGGTTGGCGCCGCCGTCGCGGACGAGCGCCGCATCGATGTTGACCTCGCTCATGTCGTTGACGATGACGGCGACGCGCCGCCCTTCGCGGTTGTTGAGGACGTGGTTGAGCAGCGTGGTCTTGCCGGCTCCGAGAAAGCCGGAGAGCACGGTGACGGGCAGGCGATTGGAAACGATGGCTGTGTCGCGCATGGCTCGTCCGAATGGTGATGACAGGGCGGCGCACCCGGCAGCAAGCCGGATATGCCGCGCGGAAAAATGAGCGGGCCGAAGGCAGGCACGGTGCCCTGTCGGCCCGCCGCGTCATGCCCGCCTCCGACAGGTCCACGGCACGGCCGTCACCGCTGTCATAGAGTTATGTTATGTTATTACATTCGTCAATCGAGAATGCTGCGCTCCGCAACGGGGGGCAGCAGACCGGCTCTCTCGGCCTAGCCCGGGCTTCCTTTCGTGTTGTAATCTGCACTCTCCCCCGTGCGGGGGGGGGGGGCACCTCCGAACCCGAAAGGCGAATTGCCTATGGCAAGATCGTTTCGATCCGCGCTCCCGCGTGGGAAGCGACACGCCGACGGCCTCGAGCCGTGGCCGGTCGCGCGGGTTTCGATCCACGCTCCCGCATGGGAAGCGACCGGCGGCGGCGGGGCTGAAGGGTGAGCGTGTCCTCATCGTTTCGATCCGCGCTCCCGCATGGGAAGCGACAGCCGCGATCCGCGATAGCGGCCGACGGTTTCGGCGTTTCGATCCGCGCTCCCGCGTGGGAAGCGACGCTCAGCCGAGGCAATGCCTATCCAGCACAGCATGTTTCGATCCGCGCTCCCGCGTGGGAAGCGACGAGCCGCCTGCAGCGCATCCGGAGCCATCGCGAGTTTCGATCCGCGCTCCCGCGTGGGAAGCGACGAGGTGCCGGAGATCGGTATCGAAGAAGCGTTGCGGTTTCGATCCGCACTCCCGCGTGGGAAGCGACACACTTTCGGCCGCACATAAGTAACGCCGAAAATGTTTCGATCCGCGCTCCCGCGTGGGAAG
>JACZJD010000609.1 GCA_014860725.1 Aquamicrobium sp. | reverse complement strand
ACTATGTGGCGCATCGCGGCGCACAATTCAACCGTGACGCGGCATCGGGCGACCGGGTGACGGCGCGCGGACGGAAAGTCACATCTTCTCGCCGGGCAGGCGGCTGGCCTGCCCGACCCAGTCGGCGAACTGCGCCTCGTCGAGCGCGCCCTCGCGGATGTCGAGATAGCGCACATTCTCGTATCTGGAGGTTCCGGGCGGCGTCGGCTCTAGCGACGAGCCGCGGAAGAAGGTGACTTTGACGTAGTTTGTGAAGCAGTGGAAGCTGAGGAACCAGCCGTCGCCCTCGTTGCCGTAGAACGGCGAGTTCCATTTGACCGCCTTGGCGACGCCGGGGACGGTGCGTTCGACGATCGCGTCGAGGCGGCGCCCGATCTCGCTCTTCCAGCCCGGCATGGCGGCGATGTAGGCCTGCACGGGCGCGTCGCCATATCCCTTGGTGATCTGCGGGTTGCCGCCCGAGAGGAGGACGACCTCGCCGGGTTGCGCCTTCGGCGGCGCCTTGCGCGGGGTGGCGGCCTTCGCCGGCTTCCTGTCGGTCATCGCGTTCACTCCCATGCGCCGCCGGAGGGCCGGCCCGCGCGCCGCCTCATCGTGTAGGGCAGCACGAACATGTAGAGGCCGGTGGGCAGGAGCACGAAGAGCGGGAGCAGCGGCAGCAGGTACACCCACTCGGCGGGCTCCCTCCCGGCGCCCCGGACGACGAAGATCGCGGCGACGAGCGCCGCAAAGACGATCGACGTCCAGCGGTGGATCTGCCGAATCCGGTAATTCCAGTTCATCGGGGCCTCCTGTGAGGATAGCGGATCGGGCGAGGCGGCATCAGTCCAGCCGCGCCACGACCTCTTCCAGATTTGCGAAGAACCGTTGCCATCCGGCCATCGCCCCCCGGTAGTAGGGCTGCTGGTCCGGCCGGAAACCGGTCTGCTCCATGCGCAGGACGGTCCCCGTGCCCGCAGGGGTGAGCGTCCAGGTGACGACGCTTTCGAGATCCTTGGTCTCCCATGTGTAGACGAGCGTCCTGTTCGGCTCGACGGTCAGGACCTTGCACCGGACCGCGCCCCAGTCGGCGCTGAGGCTGAAGCGATGGTCGACCTGCGGCCTGAAGTCGTTTTTCATCAGCCACGCCTCGATCAGGTGCGGTTGCGTGAGCGCGCGCCAGATCCTTTCCGGCGGATGGGCGATCTCGCGCTCGACGACGACGGAGAGCGTTTCGGTCATTGGTCCATCCTTTGCAGCAGGTCCTCGAGGTCGTCGAACCGGTTCTCCCAGAAGCCGGTCATCCGGCTCGTCCAGTCGATCAGCGGGGAAAGCGCGCCGAGCTGCGCGCGGTAGTGCGTCTGGCGGCCTTCGTGGCGGTCGAGCACCAGCCCGGCCTGCTTCAGCACGCCGAGATGCTTCGACACGGCCGGCTGCGAGACGCCGACCCGCGCCGTCAGCGCGCCGACCGTCTGCTCCCCCTCGAGGCACAGCCGCTCGAAGAGCGCGCGCCGGGTGGGGTCGGCGAGGGTTCTGAAGAGCGCGTCGTGGGCGTCGGACATCGAATTCATAACTCTTTAGTTATTGATTCAACTCATAACCATCGAGATATATGTGAGTCAAGCGAGTCCGCGCGGCAAGCGTGAACCTTGAAACACCGGTGGCATCGTGCCGGGAGGCGAAACCCGAACCGGGACGCTGCCGCTTGCTTGACCTTGCCGCCGGGACAGGATAGCCGCCGGGCTTTCGCCCCCTTATCCCTGCCTTCGAGTTTCGCGCGAGGTCGTCATGGCGGACATCGTCGGACTGGTTCTGCCCTTCTTCGGCATGATCTTCATCGGCGCGCTGGCGGCGCGGCTGGTGAAGCAGCCGCTCGAGGCGCTGGGCTGGATGAACGTCTTCGTCGTCTACATCGCGCTGCCGGCGCTGTTCTTCCAGCTTCTGTCGCGCACGCCGATCGAGGAGCTGACCGAATGGCGCTACATCGCAGGCTCGATGCTGGCGACCTTCCTGATCTTCCTGATGATGTTCGCCGGCTCGGTCGTCGCCGCGCGCGGCGAGATCGCGGAAAGCACGATCAAGGGCCTTGCCGCCGCCTACGGCAATATTGGCTATATGGGGCCGGGCCTCGCGCTGCTCGTCTTCGGGCCGGAGGCGGCGGTGCCGGTGGCGCTGATCTTCTCGTTCGAGAACGTCATGCACTTCACGCTGGCGCCGATGCTGATGGCGCTCGCCGGCAGCGAGAAGACGTCGGGCGCGGCGCTGGCGCTCGGCGTGGCAAAGCGCATCGTCCTGCATCCCTTCATCATTGCGACCGCTGCCGGCGGCCTGGCGGCCTGGGCGCAGGTCCAGCCGCCGGCGCCGGTGTCGCGGCTTCTCGACTATCTGGCGCAGGCGGCCGCGCCCTGCGCGCTGTTCGCCATGGGCGTCACGCTGGCACTCAGACCGCTGAAGCGGGTGCCGCGCGAGCTCGGCATCATCTCGGCGCTCAAGCTCGTCGTCCACCCGATCCTGTGCTGGGTGATGCTGAGCCTGTTCGGCAATTTTTCAGACGTGTGGGTCTATTCGGCGATCCTGCTCGCCGCGCTGCCGACCGCCGCCAACGTCTTCGTCATCGCCCAGCAATACGGCGTGTGGGTGCAGCGGGCGTCGGCGAGCGTGCTGGTCACGACGATGCTCTCCGTCGTGACGGTGACGGCGATCATCTACCTCATCGTCAACGGCATCCTGCCGGCAGACTTATTTCCATGACAGGAGGCCGGCGAAGCCGCCGCCGGTGCGCAGGCCCTCGCGCATGAAGAAGGCGCGCAGCGGCGGCGCCATACGCAGCAGCGAAAGCCCGGCCGCGCGTGCCGCCTGCGCCGGCAGCATGTCGGACAGGAGCGAGCGGTTGAGCATGTCCACGGCCGAGGAGCGGGCGAGGATGTCCGGCCGGCGCGCGCGGTCGTAGGCGGCGAGCGCCGCCCTGGCGCCGGGGTCGGCGGCATATCGCAATGCCACCCTCGTCAGGTCCTCGGCGTCGCGGATGCCGAGATTGAGCCCCTGCGCGCCGATGGGCGGGAAGATGTGGGCGGCCTCGCCCACCAGCGCCACGCGCCTGTCGGCGAAGCGGCGCGGCAGCGCCGAGGCGAGCGGATAGACCTGCCGGACATTGTGCATGCCCGGCTCGACCTCGACGCGGCCGAGCATGGACTGCATCCTTTCCTCGACGAGACGCGACAGGTCGGTGTCCGACAGCGCCGCCAGCTCCTCGGCGCGGCGGCGGCGCGTCACCCAGACGAGGCTGGAGCGCAGGCCGGGCAGCGGCACCTGCGTGAAGGGGCCGTCCTCGGTGTGGAACTCGGTCGAGATGTGGTCGTGCGGCCGGGCGTGGGAGAAGTTCAGCACCAGCGCCGACTGCCCCGCCTCCCAGAACTTCACCTCGATGCCGGCGGCCTGGCGGGCGGGCGAGCGGCGGCCGTCGGCATCGAGGTGAAGTTCTGGGAGGCGGGGC
>JACZJD010000608.1 GCA_014860725.1 Aquamicrobium sp. | reverse complement strand
GCCCAGCGCGCCCTCGGCGCGGCCCATGGCCTCGCCGGCCTCGCCGAAGCCCTCGCCGGGGCGGATGCCCATGCCCTCGAGCGAGCGCGTCAGCCCCTCGAGATCCTGGCGGAGCTGGCCCTGGCCCTCCTGAAGCTGGCGCATCGCCTCGTCGAACTCCTCCTGCGACATGCCCCCCTGGCCCTGGCCGCGGCCTTCGCCCTGCTGGTCGCCCTGACCGTCCTGCTGGTTCTGGCCGCGCTGCATGTTGTCGAGGCGGAAGGTCTCGTTCATCAGCTCCTGCTGGCGGCGCATCAGCTCGCCGAGCTGGTCCATCTGCTGGCGCATCTCGTTCTGCTCGCCCTGGCCCTGCCCGGGCTGCTGGCGGCCGGCCTGCAAATTGTTCATCATGTCGCGCAGCTGCTGCAGCATGTCCATGGCCTGCTCGCGGGCGCCCGAGCGCGCCAGATTCTCGATCTGGTCGAGCAAGCGGTCGAGGTCGCCGGGGCGCAGCTCCTGCCCGTCCTGCGGCATCTGCATCGCCATGTTGGGGTCGCGCGCGGCCTGCTCGGCCAATTCGCGCAGGAAGTCCTGCATCGCCTGCCGCAGCTCCTCCATCAGCCGGGCGATCTCCTCGTCGCTGGCGTCGTTTTCCAACGCCTGCTGGAGCGCGTCCTGCGCCTGCTGCAACCGCCGCTGCGCATCGGAGAAGGCGCCGCCCTCGATGGCGAGCGCGATCTCCCACAGATAGTCGGCCGTCTCGCGCAGCGCCTCGTCGCTCGCCGCCTGCCTGAGCCGCGCCCGCGCCGACATGAGGCCGAGATAGTGGGAAAGGTTGTCGAACGTGTCCTCGGGCCGCAGCGTCAGCGCGTCCATCAGCGCCAGCACGTAGGGCTTGGCGTTGGCGTCGAGCGCCAGGAGACGCCGCTGCTCGACCAGCGCCCTGGCGAGCGGGTTGTTGAAGGGGCGCTCCGGCAGCACGATGGTCTTGGTCTCGCTCGTCCCTTCCTGCCCGGCGGCGTCGGCGGCGTGCAGCGTGACCTCGACCGGGACGCCGGCCCACGGATGCTCGGTCAGGTCGCGCGTGGTGCGGGCGCCTTTGTCGGCGGCGTTGCGGCGCGGCAGGGTGAGCGGCATTTCCGGCGCCTCGTAGAGCGGGCGGGCGTCGGGCTCGCTCTCCCCGGCGAGTTCGAAGCGGGCGTCGGCCGAGGCCGCGCCGTAATCGTCCTCGACCGTGTAGGACAGCTCCAGCGTGCCGTTGACCGCGCGGCCGGGCTCATGCGCGAAGCGGATGGAGGGCGGCCGGTCGGGCACCACGGCGAAGGCCCAGTTGCGCAATTCGCGCACGCCGGAGCGCAGCGAGAGCAGCCCGTCCTCGCCGAGCGTGGCCGAGAACTGCAGCGCCGCACCCGTGCCGCCGCGGCGGGGCCTGTTGTCCTGCGCGGCCGCTTCCTCGGGCGGAACCGGCACGGCCTCCTGATCGCCGGGCTTGAGCCAGGACAGCGTCTCCTCGCCGGTGCCGCCCGCCACGCGCACCGCGACGACGCTGCCGGCCGGCACGCGGAC
>JACZJD010000607.1 GCA_014860725.1 Aquamicrobium sp. | reverse complement strand
GATCGTTGGCTGGTTGCCCGCTATCCCGACCCCTCTCCCTAGGCGAGGAGAGCAGAGCACCGGTGTCACGGCCAATCCACCTTACGGCGAGAAGGCCCGGCAGGGGATGAAGGGCAACGCATATGATAACCGTCGCCTACTGCGGCACCATAGGCGACCTATCTCTTTGTTTTCACAATGGAATTTTCTAGAAAAGCAATCTCGCCTTTCGGCCCGGCACTTCACGAGCCGAGGCGGCGGCAGAGCTCGTCGAGCTGTTCCAGCGTGCGGTAGGCGATCTTCAGCTCGCCGCCCTTCGGCCCATGCGCGATCGTCACCTTGAGGCCGGTGGCGTCGGACAGCGCCTTTTCCAGCGCCAGCGTGTCGGCGTCCTTCGGCGCCGGCGCCGACCTTTTGCTGCCATCCGCCGTCCCGCGCGCCGGCTCCTGCGCCAGCGCTTCCGCCTGGCGCACCGACAGGCCCTCCTCGACGATGCGCCGCGCCAGCGCCGCCGGGTCCTCGGCGGTGACCAGCGTGCGTGCGTGGCCGGCCGACAGCGAGCCGTCGACCAGCATGTCGCGGATGGAATCGGGCAGCTTCAAGAGCCGCAGCGTGTTGGCGACATGGCTGCGGCTCTTGCCGATGACCTGGCCGAGATCGGCCTGCGTATAATTGTGCTCGTCGATGAGCTGCTGGTAGCCGAGCGCCTCCTCCACCGGATTGAGGTCGGCGCGCTGGACGTTCTCGATGATGGCGAGCTCGAGCGCCACTCGGTCGTCGACCTCGCGGATGATGACGGGAATCTCCGTCAGCCCGGCCCGCTGCGCCGCGCGCCAGCGCCGCTCGCCGGCAATGATCTCGTAGCGGCCGTTGCCGGCGGAGCGCACCACCACAGGCTGCACGATGCCGTGCTCGCGGATCGACTGGGCGAGATCGGCAAGCTCGGCTTCGGGGAAATTGCGGCGCGGATTGCGCGGGTTCGGCCCGACGAACTCGATTGGCACCCGGCTGTCGGCGCCGACCCGGGGCGCGGAAGCCGCCTGCGCCGGCTTGTCCATCTCACCGATCAGCGCGGCGAGACCGCGTCCGAGGCGCTTTCTGGAAGGATCGTCGCTCATGAGGTCATCCGCATCGTTTCGTCTTCGTATCGAACCGCCCGCCGCAAGGCTTGGCCGCTCATTTCAACGCAACCTCGAAACCGCCGGACCCATCGTCCGCGTTTCCGGGGCAAGCCCGCACCTATGCCGCCCGCAGCCTGCGCTCGCGCCGGATCACCTCCGAGGCGAGCTGCAGATAAGCCTGGCTGCCGGTGCATTTGAGGTCGTAGAGGATCGCCGGCTTGCCGTAGGACGGCGCTTCCGACACGCGCACGTTGCGCGGTATCACCGTTTCGTAGACGGCGTCGCCCATATGCGCCCGCACGTCCTCGACCACCTGATTGGCGAGATTGTTGCGGCCGTCGAACATGGTCAGCACGATGCCCTGGATCGTCAGATCCGGATTGATCGAGTTGCGCACCTGCTCGACCGTCTGCAGAAGCTGGCTCAGGCCTTCGAGCGCGAAAAACTCGCACTGCAGCGGCACCAGGACCGAATCCGCCGCCGCCATCGAGTTCAGCGTCAGGAGATTGAGCGAGGGCGGGCAGTCGATCAGCACATAGGTGAAGTCGACGCCCTCGCCGGGGGAGCGGCGCAGCGCGTTGCGCAGCCGCAGCACACGGTCGGGCGCCGAGGCGATCTCCATCTCGATGCCGAGCAGATCGAGGGTCGAGGGGATGATCGAAAGCCCCGGAACCGCCGTCGGCATCGCCGCCTGCGCCACGCCGGCCGTCCCCATCAGGAGGTCGTAGGACGACACCGTGCGGTCCTGCCGGTCGATGCCGAGGCCGGTGCTGGCGTTGCCCTGCGGATCGAGATCGACGATCAGCACCCGCTCGCCGATGGCGGCGAGCGCCGTCGCGAGGTTGATCGCGGTGGTGGTCTTGCCGACGCCGCCCTTCTGGTTGGCGATGGTGATGATGCGGGGTCGCGGGGTCATGAGCCGGCCTGCCGAAGCGATCTGACGATACCGCCCGCCGGAGCCTTTCGCGCCACCCCCGACAGTTCGAGGATGCGCCCCGCCGGGTCAATCTTGCTTGCGTGTTCTATCAGATCGAATCGCCACGCGTCACGGCTTTCGGCGACCTCGGCCGCGTAATCCCGGCCTTTGTGGAAAAGTCCGGTCGCTCCCGCCGACAGCCAGGGCGCCGTAAGCGCCAGAAGCCGTGGCAGCGGCGCCAGCGCGCGCGCCGTAACGATCTCGGGCATGTGGACGCGCCCGAAAGCCTCCTCGATGCGGCAGACATGCACGGTCGCAGGCGCTTCGAGCGTCCCAGCACCGCGCGCAGGAAGGCCGCCTTCTTGTTGTTGCTCTCGACCAGCTCGATGCACCCGCCCGGCCGCTCGCGCAGCAGGATCGCCAGCACCGCGCCGGGAAAACCGCCGCCGGAGCCGAGATCGAGCCACGCAGTCGCCTCGGGTTTCAGGCCGAACAGCTGCGCACTGTCGAGAATATGGCGCTGCCACAAGGCCTCCAGCGTCGACGGCGCAGCGAGATTGATCCGGGCGGACCATTTGCCGAATTCCGCCTCGAACGCCTCCAGACGCTCCAGCGTTTCACGTGAAACCGTTCCGGCGACGTCACGAATCTCTGCAAGCCGGTCGCTCATGCCGCACCGCGCTGCCGCTTCTCCAGCTCCTGGATCATCGACAGGATGATCGCCAGCGCCGCCGGCGTCATCCCGTCGATCCGCTGCGCATCCGCAAGCGAGCGCGGACGGCGAGCCGCGAGCTTCTGCTTCAGCTCGTTGGACAGACCGGGCACGGTCGCAAAATCGAGCTCGCCGGGGATGAGCCGCAATTCCTCGCGCTTGAACACCGCGACGTCGGCGCGTTGCCGGTCGAGATAGACCGCGTAGCGCGCTTCGGTCTCGAGCCGTTCGGCGACAGCTTCCGGGATCATGGCCAACTGTGGCCAGATCGCGGTGAGACGCGCGAGATCGACGTCGGGATAGGCAAGAAGATCGTAGGCCGAGCGGCGCTGGCCATCGCGGTTGAGGTTGAGGCCGAAGCGCGCCGCCTCGTTCGGCGTCAGCGACAGCGCCTGTGCGGTCTCCCGGGCGACAGCAAGGGCGGCCTCCCGCTCCCTGAAACGAGCGATGCGCGCAGGCCCGGCAATGCCGAGGTCGATCGCCAACGGGGTCAGTCGCTCGTCCGCATTGTCCGCCCGCAGCGACAGCCTGAATTCGGCCCGCGAGGTGAACATGCGATAGGGCTCGCTGACGCCGCGGCTGACGAGATCGTCGATCATCACCCCGATATAGGCATCGCCGCGGCCGAGGATCACCGGCTCCAACCCGCCCGCCTTGCGCGCCGCATTCAAGCCGGCGACCACGCCCTGTGCCGCCGCCTCCTCGTAGCCGGTGGTGCCGTTGATCTGGCCGGCGAGGAACAGGCCCGGCATGCGCAGCGTCTCGAGCGACGGATGGAGCTCGCGCGGATCGACATGGTCGTACTCGATGGCATAGCCAGGCTGGAGGATACGCGCCTTCTCCAGCCCGGGGATCGATACGATCAGCGCTTCCTGCGCGTCGCGCGGCAGCGACGTCGATATGCCGTTGGGATAGACGGTGTCGTCGTCCAGCCCTTCGGGCTCGAGGAAGATCTGGTGGCCTTCGCGGTCGCCGAACTTGACGATCTTGTCCTCGATCGACGGGCAATAGCGCGGCCCGATCCCCTCGATGGCGCCCGAATACATCGCCGAGCGGCCGAGATTGGCGCGGATCACCTCATGCGAGCGTGGCGTGGTGCGGGTCACGCCGCAGGCGATCTGCGGATTCTCGATCCGGTCGGTCAGCAGCGAGAACGGCACCGGCCGCTCGTCGGCCGCCTGCCTTTCGAGCGACTCCCAGTCGATCGTGCGGCCGTCGAGACGCGGCGGCGTGCCGGTCTTGAGACGGCCGAGCGCAAAGCCGAACCGTGCCATGGTCGCGGAAAGACCGATGGAAGCGGCTTCGTTCATCCGGCCGGCCGGAAAATGCTCCGCGCCGATATGGATCAGGCCGCGTAGGAACGTCCCCGTCGTCAACACCACCGCGCCGCAGGCCAGTTCGCGCCCGTCGCTAAGGATCACGCCGGCCACGCGGCCGTCGGCGACGGAAAGGTCGAAGACCTCGCCCTCGACGACGTCGAGGTCGGGCTGCTCTGCAATCGCCGCCTGCATCGCCAGACGATAGAGCTTGCGATCGGCCTGGGTGCGCGGACCGCGCACGGCCGGTCCCTTGCGCCGGTTCAGCAGGCGGAACTGGATGCCGGCCGCATCCGCGCCGCGGCCCATCAGCCCGTCCAGCGCGTCGATCTCGCGGACGAGATGTCCCTTGCCGAGCCCGCCGATGGCCGGATTGCACGACATGACGCCGATGGCTTCGCGCTTCATCGTCACCAGCGCCGTGCGCGCGCCGGCGCGCGCCGACGCGGACGCCGCCTCGCAGCCGGCATGGCCGCCGCCGATGACGATCACGTCGTGGTTTCGGGTCATGGAGCTCGGTTCGGTTTCACTGGCGCAGAGATGTCGTCGCGGGCGAGTCGAGTCAAGCCTGTTTCACGTGAAACGGATGGCTGCATGGCTCACCGGTGTTTCACGTGAGTCACGTCTCGTCCCGTGTCTCCAATGTTTCACGTGAGTCACTTGCCGATACAGAACTGGGAGAAGATCACGTCGAGCAGGTCCTCGACGTCGATGGCCCCGATGATCCGGCCGAGGCTCTCGCTCGCCAGCCGCAGATCCTCGGCCCGCAGTTCCAGCGCCTTCGGCGACAACGCTGCGGCGATGTAGCGGCGCGTCTCTTCAAGCAACCCGACGTGGCGCAATCGCGTCGGCACAACGCTTGAAGAGACAGCCGTCGCGTTCTCAGCGCGCACGGCGATCATGTCCAGCAACGCGGCAATGCCCTCGCCGGTCACCACGGAAATCTTGAGATCGAATGCATCCCGCGAACGGTGCGCGAGGTCGCACTTCGTGCCGATACGCAGAACGGGCTTGCCTGCGACCAGAGTCTTCGCACTGTCGTTCCGGACGTCGATCAGCTCAAGGACAAGGTCCGCCCGGGCAGCAACCTCGAGCGCGCGCGACACGCCGATGCGCTCCACGGTATCCTCGGTATCGCGAAGGCCGGCGGTGTCGGTCACCACCACCTTCAGGTCGCGCAGGTCGAGCGCGACCTCGATCGGATCGCGCGTCGTCCCGGGAACATCGGTGACGATGGCGACCTCCCTGCGGGCAAGCGCATTGAGAAGGCTGGATTTTCCGGCATTGGGAGCCCCCATCAGCGCCACCCGGAAGCCCTCCCGAACGATCTCCGCGGCGGAAAATCCGGTACAATGCCGCGCGATTTCCCCGGAAAGTTCGCCGAGGTCTTTCCAGATGCGTTCGGAGACCGACCCGTCGACGTCGGCCTCGTCGGCAAAGTCCAGCTCCGCTTCGATCATGGCGCGGGCGTGGACGAGCCTGCTTCTCCAGTCGGCATAGAGCGTGCGCTGGCCGCCTTCGGCATTCTCCACAGCCAGCCGGCGCTGCGCCTCCGTTTCCGCTGCGAGGAGATCGGCCAGCCCCTCCGCGCCGGTGAGGTCGATCTTGCCGTTGAGGAAGGCGCGGCGGGTGAACTCGCCGGCTTCCGACTGACGAAGACCGGGCAAGCCGCCGAGCCGCCGGAGAAGCGTCGCGACCACCGCGCGGCCGCCATGAACGTGGAGCTCGCCGCAATCCTCGCCGGTGAAGCTGGCGGGCCCGGCAAAGAACAGCACCAGCCCGCGGTCGATCTGCCCTCCGTCGCGGTCCCGCAGCCGGCAGAGCGTCGCTACCCGCGCCGGCGGCACCCGGCCTGCAATCGCCTCCAGTGCCGCGCGGACATGCGACCCTGACAGGCGGACGACAGCGACGCCCGAGGGAAGCGCGCCGGAGGACAGCGCGAAGATCGTGTCCCGGAAGGGTGATTGCCCGCTCATCGTCCGCGCCCTACCTTAACCGCCAGCACAAGGTGAATTATGACCGTCCTTCCCGTCTCGAACCTGCTTGCCGGCGAGAGCAGCCCCTATCTGCGCCAGCATGCCGACAACCCCGTGAACTGGCGTCCCTGGTCCGCGGCATCGCTCGTCGAGGCGAAGGAGCTGCAGCGGCCGATCCTGCTTTCCGTCGGATACGCCGCCTGCCACTGGTGCCATGTCATGGCGCATGAGAGCTTCGAGGACGACGCCGTCGCCGCCGTCATGAACCGGCTTTTCGTGAACATCAAGGTCGACCGCGAGGAAAGGCCGGATATCGACCAGATCTACATGGCCGCGCTGACCGCGATGGGCGAGCAGAGCGGCTGGCCGTTAACCATGTTTCTGACGCCGGAGGCCCGTCCCTTCTGGGGCGGAACCTATTTTCCGCGCGAGGCCCGCTACGGCCGGCCCGGCTTCATACAGGTGCTCGAGGCGGTGGCGAGAACGTGGGAGGAGCGCCGCTCCGAGCTCGACCGCAGCGCCTCGGCGCTGAGCGACCACGTGCGGGCACGCCTCGCGCCGCCCGCGGACGGACCGCTCATCGGCGAAGGCGCGTTTCGCGACTACGC
>JACZJD010000606.1 GCA_014860725.1 Aquamicrobium sp. | reverse complement strand
GGCCACGGCGCGTTCGATTCGGCGTAGGCCTTGGCGCCGCTTTCGACCAGCGGCGCGATCATGTCCTGGTCGGCCTTGAGCAGGTCGGAGACGCGGTTGAACTTCGCGCCGTCCCATTCGAGCATCCAGGCGCCGGCGCTGCCGGTGTGGTTGGAGCAGGAGGTGGAGAACGGACCGACCATGCCGGTGAAGCCGAGCTCCTCCAGCGCCGCCTCGTCGAGCTTCAGGTTCTCGAGGCCCCAGCGAAGCTGCTCGGCGTTCACCGCCTGCGTGTCGAAATGCGCCTGCGCCGCCTTCACCGCCTCGATGGCGAACATCGAGATGACGATGCCGCGCTGGTAGAAGACGTAGTCGAACTCATTGGGCGGCAGCAGCGACTTGCCGGCGTCGACGACGTGCTTCTTGACGTCCTGCATCACCTTGGACTCGGAGTTGGGCACGTTCCACGAGATCGACCTGTAGCCCTTGCCGGCCTCGCCGACGGTCTTGAGGTCGGCGTCGGAGCCCGACCACCAGATGCCGATGAACTTCTCCATCGGGAAGCGCGTCTTGACCGCCTCGGTGAGCGCGCCGGCGTTCATCGCGCCCCAGCCCCACATGAACACGAAGTCGGGGTTCTCGCGGCGGATCTGCAGCCACTGCGCCGACTGGTTCTGCATCTCCGTCACGCCGACCGGGATCGGCAGGAAGGTGAAGCCGTGCTTCTGCGCATAGGCCTCGAACAGCGGGATCGGCTCCTTGCCGTAGGGCGCGTCGAGGTGCAGCAGCACGATCTTCTTGCCGTTGAGGCTGTCGAGATTGCCCTCCGACACGTATTGCAGGATCATCGAGGCGCCGTCCCAGTAGGAGGCCGGCGGGTTGAACGCCCACTGGAACACCTTGCCGTCCTGCATCGGCGAGAAGCCGTAGCCGGGCGCCAGGATCGGGATCTTGTCGACATTGGTGCGCGGCAGCACCTGCAGCGTGATGCCGGTCGACCAGGGCTGGGTGACGATGCTCTGACCCTTGGTCTGCTCGTAGCACTCCGCGCCCTTCTCGGTATTGTAGCCGGTCTCGCACTCATCGTAGACGATCTCGACGCCGTTGACGCCGCCGTCGCGCTCGTTGAGCATGATCATGTAGTCGCGCTGGCCGTTCATGACCGGCGTGCCGGTGGCCGCGAACGGGCCGGTGCGGTAGGACAGGTTGCTGATATGGATCTTGTCCTGCGCCAGCGCCGCCGGCGCGGCGAGCATCGTCGCCGAGGCGATGACCGCCGAAAGGACAGTGACTTTCCGAAGCATCTTCATTTCATCTCCTCCACTCGTTCGTTTCTCCATGTCGGATCGGGCGAACTCACCCCGTCTTGCCGGCGGCTCCGGAAAGCCGCCTGTATCCTGCCGGCGGCCGGGCCGGCCGCCGGTCTCCTCCTCAGTGCGGGAACGGCCAGATGATCAGCTTCTCCCTTATGATGGCCCAGTAGCGGGCAAGCCCGTGCGGCTCGACGATCAGGAAGGTGATGATGAGCGCACCGACGATCATGATGTTCAGATGCTCGACCATGGCGGGCGAGATAGGCAGGCCGAAGGCGCGCGGCACCGTCGACAGGATCACCGGCAGCGCCACGATCAGGATCGCGCCGAGATAGTTGCCGAGGATCGAGCCCAACCCGCCGATGATGGCGATGAACAGCACCCGGAACGACAGCGGAATGTCGAACAGCACCGCTTCCGCCGCGCCCCGCCACAGGAACACGAACAGCGCGCCGGCGACGCCGACGATGTAGGACGACACGAAGAAGGCGGTGAGCTTGGCCTTCATCAGGTTGATGCCGACCAGCTCGGCGGCGATGTCCATGTCGCGCACCGACTTCCACATGCGGCCGATGCGCCCGCGCGTGATGTTGATGGCGAAGAAGGTGATGACGCAGACGATGGCGAGCACGAAATAGTATTGCGTGATCGCCCTGGCGTTCGGCCCGGCGATGGTGACGCCGAACATGTCGATGTTCGGCACCTGGATCGCGCCCGAGGTGTTGTAGTTGTAGAGCCACGCCCATTTCTGGAACAGCCACACGAGGAAGAACTGCGCCGCGAGCGTGGCGATGGCGAGGTAGAACCCCTTGATCCTGAGCGACGGCAGGCCGAAGGCCATGCCGATGGTGGCCGAGAAGAAGCCCGAGATCGCGATGGCGACCACGATGTTCATCTCGGGGAAGATCGTCACCAGCTTGTAGCAGGCATAGGCCCCCACGCCCATGAATGCGCCGGTGCCGAGCGACAACTGCCCGGCATAGCCGGTCAGGATGTTGAGGCCGAGCGCCGCCAGCGAATAGATCAGCACCGGGATCAGCAGCGCGCGGAAGACGAACTCGTTGGCCGTCATCGGGAAGACGACGAAGGCGAGCAGCAGGATGAAGGCGAGCAGCCAGGCATCCTGCCGCACCGGGAACAGTGCATAATCGGCCTGATAGCTGGTCTTGAACTGTCCGGCGACGCGATAGAGCATTTACGGATACCTCACACGCGCTCGATGATCTTCTCGCCGAACAGGCCCTGCGGCCTGAACAGCAGCACGAGCAGCGCCAGCATGTAGGCGAACCAGACCTCGGTGTTGCCGCCGAGCAGCGGCTGGCCCCAGTAGATCTCGAACAGCTTCTCGAGGATGCCGATCATCAGTCCGCCGACGATGGCGCCCATCACCGATTCGAGCCCGCCCAGCATCAGCACCGGCAGCGCCTTGTAGGCGATGACCTCGAGCGCGAAGGACACGCCAGCGCGTGCGCCCCAGGCAATGCCGGTGACGAGCGCGATGACGCCGGCGATAAACCACACCAGCACCCAGATGGTCGACAGCGAGATGCCGACGGAGAGCGCCGCCTGATGGTCGTCGCCCAGCGCGCGGATCGCGCGTCCCATCTTCGACTTGTTGAGGAAGAGCAGCAGCCCGACGACCAGCACGAACGCCCCGGCCACCACCGCAATGTCCCTCTGCTCGATGGAGACGAAGCCGCCGAACGGCTCGAAGAAGTAGCTGCCGGTCGGGATGCCCAGCTCCTCCGTGATCATGCGCTTGTTCTCGCCGCCGAAGATCGTCTCGCCGAAGCCGATCAGGAACAGCGTGATGCCGATCGTGGCCATGAACAGGATGATGTCGGGCTGGTTGACCAGCGGCCGCAGCACCACGCGCTCGATGCCGACGGCGAGGAAG
>JACZJD010000605.1 GCA_014860725.1 Aquamicrobium sp. | reverse complement strand
CTGCTCCATGCTCGGCGGCATGCGCGCCGTCACCTGGACGCAGGTCGCCCAGTACATCGTGCTGATCATCGCCTACCTGATCCCCGCGATCTGGATGTCGACGGTCAAGACCGGCGTGCCGATCCCGCAGCTGATGCAGGGTCAGGCGCTCGCCGGCATCACGGCGCTTGAAGCCGCGCAGGGCATCGCCGTCAACCATGTCACGCCGTTCGTCCACGGCGGCTACAATGCGCTGAACTACTTCCTCCTGATCCTCTGCCTGATGGTCGGTACGGCATCGCTGCCGCACGTCCTGATGCGTTACTTCACCACCCCGTCGGTGCGTGAGGCGCGCGTTTCGGTCGCCTGGTCGCTGCTGTTCATCTTCATCCTCTATTTCACGGCGCCGGCCTATGCGGCGTTCGCCAAGTGGACGATGCTCGACCTGGTGGCCTCGGGCCTGACGCCTGAGAACATCGCCGAGAAGGCGGGCTGGATGTACAGGTGGGCGGCGGCCGACGGCGCTCTGGTGCAGATCTGCGGCAAGGCGGCTGTCGATGCCGCTGCGGTCGCCGCGGCCTGCGCCGAGAAGGGCGTCACCGGGGCTCTCGCCTTCAAGGACATCACCCTGAATGCAGACATGATCGTGCTGGCCACGCCGGAAATGGCCGGCATGCCGTACGTCATCTCCGGCCTCGTCGCCGCCGGCGGTCTCGCCGCCGCGCTGTCGACCGCCGATGGCCTGCTGCTGGCCATCGCCAACGCGCTCAGCCACGACATCTACTACAAGATGATCGACCAGAATGCGCCGACCTCGCGTCGTCTCATCGTGTCGCGCATCCTGCTCATCGTCGTGGCCATCCTCGCCGCCTACGTGGCGTCGACCAAGCCTGCCGATATCCTCGCGATGGTCTCGTGGGCGTTCTCGCTCGCGGCGGCCGGCCTGTTCCCGGCGCTCGTGCTCGGCGTGTGGTGGAAGCGGACCAACTCCGCGGGTGCCATCGCCGGCATGATCGCGGGCTTCGCGGTCTGCATGTACTACCTGCTCGGCACCCGCTACGGCGCGGTCGGCTTCTACGAGATGTGGAGCGGCCTGTCGACGGCGAGCGCCGAGGCGGTGGCGAAGTACCAGGAGCTCAAGGCGGCCTATGCCGCGGCGGCTCCGGACGCCCAGGCCGCTGCCTGGGTGGCCCTCGACAAGCATGCGCAGACGATCGCCAACTGGTGGGGGGTGAAGAACCTCTCGGCTGCGGCGTTCGGCCTGCCGGTCGGCTTCATCGTGATGGTCGTGGTCTCCATGCTCACCAAGGAGCCGTCCCGCGAGATGCAGGACTTCATCGAGGAGATCCGCGTCCCGAAGGGCAAGACCATGATGGAAGAGAAGACGGCCTGATCCGTACTTCCGGCAACGACAGGCGGGGTCCGGCAACGGACCCCGCTTTCTTTTCCGGCGCAGCACTGTCATAACGCGCCAATCCCGATCGGAACGCTGCCTGCATGAACTTCTGGTCCTACTGGTATTTCCACATCCCGAATTTCGTGCTGGCCGCGGTCATGTACACGCTGATCGGCCGGCTGGTGCTCGGCTTCTTCGTGCCGGAGAACTGGGACAACTACATCTGGCGATTCTTCCGCCTGATCACCGACCCGTTCGTGAAGGCCGTGCGCTTCGTCACGCCGCAGGTGCTTTCGCACACCGTCGTCATCGTCTTCGCCGTGCTGTGGGTGATGGCGGTCCGCCTCGCCTATCTGGTCACGCTGATCAATCTCGGCCTCGGGCCGTCGTCGTCCTAGGAGGGAAGGATGGATCGCAACGCCCTCGTGCCGGTCATGGCCGTCGCCATCGTCAACGGCATCTTCTCCCCCTGGGTCCTCGCCGTCTTCGTGCTCTACCCGATCTGGTTTCCGTCCTGGGCGCCGGCCTACACGCAGGTCGTCTACATGGCGAGCGCGCTGATCCTGTCGACTCTGACCTTGATGGTGTCGGGCGTGCCGGCAGCGCTCTACGAGCGTTTCGCGGGTGCGCCGCGCGGAACGGTGACGGCGGCGATCTGGCTCGCCGGCGCCCTGCTCCTGACCTTGCCCGCCATTCCCAACGTGCTGAGGGCGCTCGGCATCTCCGGCGCGGCCTGACGGTGCCGCGCCCGGCTCACGCGGACGCGATCGCCTCGAGGAGTCGCGTCGCGGCGAGGAAGTCGCGCCGGCGGGCGGCATTCCGCGCCGCCGCCTCGTAGTCCTCGCCCCACTGCTCGGCATTCCACGTCTCATCGACATGGGCGGCCGCCCACGCCGCGTCGGCGGACATCGCACCATCTTCCAC
>JACZJD010000604.1 GCA_014860725.1 Aquamicrobium sp. | reverse complement strand
GTCCGGCGTCTCGGCGAGCTGGCGGATGATGCGGCCGGGCGTCTCGAACGCCTGATGCACGTTCCACAGCGGGCAGGCCGCGCCGAAGCGGGCGAATTGCAGCTTGGCCGCGCTGTGGCGCTTGGTGATGTTGCCGGCGCGGTCGATGCGGGCGAAGAAGATCGGGACGCCCTTGGCGCCCGGCCGTTGCAGCGTCGACAGCCGGTGCGCCACCTGCTCGACGCTGGCGCCGAAGCGCAGGGCGATCAGCTCGAGGTCGTGGCGCAGCTCGTGCGCCGACGACAGGATCGCCTCGTAGGGCATCATCAGCGCGCCGGCGAAATAGTTGGCGAGCCCGATGCGGCATATCTCCATCGCCTCGGGCGTGCGGAAGGCCGCGCTCTCGACGATGCCGCCGATCACCGGCGCCATCTCCATCTCGCCGATCTGGAACGCGGCCTGAAAGCTGCGCGTCGGCACCGGCGAGAACGGGTTCAAATGCAGGATGCGCCGCTCGGGGTCGAAGCGGCGCAGCGTGTCGTCCTGCGACGGCCCGTGCGCCGTCTGCACGCCGTGCCGCTTCTCGAGATGGCCGATCAGCGCCGCCGCCGGGTCGCGCTCGGGAATGTCGAGCCGGGCGGCGAGCTCCTCCGCCGCCTTGTCGAGCTCGTGGATGTAGTTGTCGACGAAGTGGAAGAAGTCGCGCACCTCCTCGTAGGGCGTGGGTTCCGCGAACGCCGCCGAGCGGCCGAGCGTGTCGTCGAAGCTCGCAAGCTGCTCCGAGTTGCGCCGGTAGGCCTGATGCGCGGCGATCAGCGCGTGGGCGAAGCCGGGCGCGTTCTGGGCCACGAGCTTCAGCTCCTGCAGGTTGGGCCGGAAGGTCTCGAACAACGGGTCGGAAAGCGCTTCCGACAGCGCCGAAAGCAGCCGGTCGCTCTCGCCGGCCGAGAAGTCGGCGATGTCGATGCGGAAGGTCTCGGCGAGCGACAGGAGCACCGCCGCCGACACCGAGCGCTGGTTGTTCTCGATCTGGTTGAGATAGCTGGTCGAGATGCCGATGCGCTCGGCGAAGCCGGCCTGCGTCAGCCGGTTGGCCTCGCGCAGCTCGCGGATCTTGCGGCCGATGAACAGCTTCGTGTTTCGCATTTCGCAACTTTGCCTTTTGCAATAATGTGAAAACTACTTTACGCACCTCCGCCCGTTCAAGCCTTTTCGCCGGCTCGTGAAGCGACTATGCGGACTTTGCACCGGCCTGCCGTCTGTCCGGCGGGCCGGCGAAGATGTGAAGACATGAACAGGCTCGGGAGGACCCGCGTGACGCACACCCACCGGACCGCCGTGCAGGGGAGCATCTGATGCGAGAGATACTGGAGCAACTGGCCGAGCGCCGCGCGCAGGCCTGGGCCGGCGGCGGCGACAAGCGCATCGCCGCCCAGCACGCCAAGGGCAAGCTGACGGCGCGCGAGCGCATCGACGTGCTGCTGGACGAGGGCTCGTTCGAGGAGTTCGACCTCTACGTCACCCATCGCGCGGTCGATTTCGGCATGGCGGCGCAGAAATATCCGGGCGACGGCGTCGTCACCGGCTGGGGCACGATCAACGGCCGGCTGGTCTACGTCTTCTCGCAGGACTTCACGGTGCTCGGCGGCTCTCTGTCGGAGACCCATGCCCAGAAGATCTGCAAGATCATGGACATGGCGGTGAGGAACGGCGCGCCGGTGATCGGGCTGAACGATTCCGGCGGCGCGCGCATCCA
>JACZJD010000603.1 GCA_014860725.1 Aquamicrobium sp. | reverse complement strand
TCCTCAAGGCGATGGAGTTCACCACGCTGACGCGGCGGGTGGCCGAAGCCTCCGGGGCGGACGCGGCCGAGATCGAGCCGGCCCATGTCGACACGGAATGGGGCGCGGACGCCCACGGACCCGACCTCGACACGACCGGCGGCGCGCCGGCTGCGGTGGAGGCAAAGGACGAACCGTCCGCTGGCGAGGCGAACACCCCGGCGGCGCTCGCCGCCGCGCGCGCGGCAGCCGCGGTGGCGGAAAAGATCGACACCGCCGCCTATGCCTGCATCCGCGACCTCGCCACGCTGAACGAGTGGATCGCCGAGGCGCGCGAGGCGGGCATCGTCGCCTTCGACACGGAAACCACCTCGCTCGACCCAATGCAGGCGGAGCTGGTCGGCTTCTCGCTCGCCGTCCGGCCGGGCCGCGCCGCCTATGTGCCGCTCGCCCACAAGGCGGGCGCGGGCGACCTGCTCGGCGGCGGGCCGGTCGAGGGGCAGATTCCGGCGCGCGAGGCGCTCGCGGCGCTCAAGGTGCTGCTCGAGGACCGCTCGGTGCTCAAGGTGGCGCAGAACCTGAAATACGACCTCGTGATGATGCACCGCCACGGCATCGACGTCGCGCCCTACGACGACACGATGCTCATCTCCTACGTGCTCGACGCCGGCCTGAACGGCACCCACGGCATGGACGCGTTGTCGGAGAAGTGGCTCGGCCACACGCCCATCGCCTACAAGGACGTGTGCGGCTCGGGCAAGAACGCCGTCACCTTCGACATGGTCGATCTCGACAAGGCCACCTGCTATGCGGCCGAGGATGCGGACGTGACGCTGCGCCTGTGGCGGGTCATGAAGCCGCGGCTGGTCGAGAAGGGCCTCGTCACGGTCTACGAGCGACTGGAGCGGCCGCTGGTGCCGGTGCTCGCCCGCATGGAGCAGCGCGGCATCGCCGTCGACCGCCAGATACTGAGCCGGCTTTCCGGCGAGCTGGCGCAGCGTGCCGCCGCGTTCGAGGACGAGATCTACCAGCTCGCCGGCGAGCGCTTCACCATCGGCTCGCCCAAGCAGCTCGGCGACATCCTGTTCGGCAAGATGGGGCTGCCCGGCGGCTCCAAGACCAAGACCGGGCAGTGGTCGACCTCGGCCCAGGTGCTGGAGGACCTGGCCGCCGAGGGCCACGAGCTGCCGCGCCGGATCGTCGACTGGCGCCAGCTCACCAAGCTGAAATCGACCTATACCGACGCGCTGCCGGGCTACATCCATCCCGAGACGAAGCGCGTGCACACCTGCTACGCGCTGGCGGCGACGACGACGGGGCGCCTGTCCTCGTCCGATACCAACCTGCAGAACATCCCGGTGCGCACCGCCGAGGGCCGCAAGATCAGGACCGCCTTCGTCGCCGAGCCGGGCAACCTCCTGATCTCGGCCGACTACAGCCAGATCGAGCTGCGCGTGCTCGCCCACGTCGCCGACATCCCGCAGCTCCGGCAGGCGTTCGCGGACGGCATCGACATCCACGCCATGACGGCGTCGGAGATGTTCGGCGTGCCGGTGGAGGGCATGCCGGGCGAGGTGCGCCGCCGCGCCAAGGCGATCAATTTCGGCATCATCTACGGCATCTCGGCCTTCGGCCTCGCCAACCAGCTCTCGATCCCGCGCGAGGAGGCGGGCAGCTATATCCGCAAATATTTCGAGCGCTTCCCGGGCATCCGCGACTACATGGAGGCGACCAAGGCGGCGGCGCGCGACAAGGGCTATGTCGAGACCATCTTCGGCCGGCGGGCGCACTATCCCGAAATCCGCTCGCCCAACCCGTCGGTCCGCGCCTTCAACGAGCGCGCCGCGATCAACGCGCCGATCCAGGGCTCGGCCGCCGACATCATCCGCCGCGCCATGGTCCGCATCGAGGACGCGCTGGAGGGAGCCGGCCTCAAGGACACGCGCATGCTGCTGCAGGTCCATGACGAGCTGATCTTCGAGGCGCCGCAGACGCAAGTCGAGGCGGCGATCCCGGTCATCCGCGAGGTGATGGAGAGCGCGACCATGCCGGCGCTGGCCATGAAGGTGCCGCTCCACGTCGACGCCCGCGCCGCCCACAACTGGGACGAGGCGCACTAGGACAATGCGGGGTTAAGCCGGAAGCGGGCTTTTCCCAAGACCTGTGCAAAAACAGGACGATAGATCGTTTCGGCTTTTCCGCGGAAATACGATGCGGCGCAGTATTTCCCGGTTAACGCGAAAATAACGCAAAGCAGCGATCCTTTTCGCCCGTACGCATGCGGGAGGGAGGATAGCCGATGAGCCTGGCTCAGCTTCGCGTTGCTGCCGAGGGCGGCGATGCACTTCACCACGACGCCGACATGGCCGCGATCGGCGAGCGGGCGAGCCGCCTCGGCGTCGAGATCGCCGACATCGTCGGCATCGTCGACGACCTCGGCAAGCTCGGCCATCGCCAGCTCGACACGCTGCGCGGCGTCGTGCGCGAGGCCGAGGCGACCGGCAGGGCCAATGCCCGGCTCGCCGCCTCGATGGACGAGGCGCGCGCGTCCGCCGGCGAGACCCGCGCCGTGCTTTCGGCCAGCGCCGACACGGTGGCGCACACGCTCGACGGTGCGGTCGGGAACCTGCAGACGCTGAGCCGCGACGTGATCGGCTTCGGCGCGGCGCTGGAGAGGGTCACCGAGACGATCAAGCTGGTGCGCGAGGCCAGCGCCTCGATCAACGAGATCGCCCGCGAGACGCAGCTCGTCGCGCTCAACGCCTCGATCGAGGCGGCGCGGCTCGGCGACGCCGGCAAGGGCTTCGCGGTCATCGGCAACGCGGTCAAGGCGCTGGCCGACCAGATCGGCACCGCCGCCAAGCAGAACGAGACGAGCCTCGCCGCGCTCCAGGGCACGCTCGCCGAGCTCAACCAGACCTCGAAGAGCAGCGCCGCGACCGCCGGAGCCGCCATCGAGGCCTCGGCGCAGGCGAGCGAGGCGACGCGCACCATCCAGTCGCTGGTCTCGACCGTCGAGCAGCTCGCCGACCGCATCGACGGCATGGCCGAGCCGGTGCAGCAGAACATCGCCGCCAGCGACCAGGTGCGCGGCCATCTCGGCGCGCTGGCGGAGATGGCGCGCGAGTGCGACGGCAAGCTCGCCGCCGCCGGCCGCCGCTCGCAGGCCATCCTCGACATCTCCGAGGACTTCATCCTCTACATCGCCGGCACCGGCATCGAGACGCCGGACACGCCGCTGATCGAGATATGCCGCCGCAAGGCGGGCGAGATCGCCGCGCTGTTCGAGAGGGCGGTGGACGAGGGCCGCATCGCGCTCGCCGACCTCTTCGACGAGGACTATCGCCCGGTGCCCCGCTCCGACCCCGAGCAGGTGCTGACGCGCTTCACCGCCTTCACCGACCGGGCGCTGCCGCCGGTGCAGGAGCCGGTGCTGGGGATGGATGCGCGCATCGTGTTCTGCGCGGCGGTCGACCGCAACGGTTATCTTCCGACGCACAACCTCGTCTATTCCAAGCCGCAGGGCGACGATCCCGTGTGGAACGCCGCCAACTGCCGCAACCGGCGCATCTTCTCCGACCGCACCGGGCTCGGCGCCGGGCGCAACACCAAGCCGTTCCTGCTCCAGACCTACCGCCGAGACATGGGCGGCGGCACCTTCGCGCTGATGAAGGACGTCTCGGCACCGATCACGGTCAAAGGCCGCCACTGGGGCGGCCTCAGGATCGGCTACAAGGTCTGAGCGGAAGCCGGACGGGCGCTAGACGAGGCGCCCGACCGCGGCGTCGGCGGCGTTGCGGATCGCCGCGATGTTCTTGGCGTAGGCGTCCTTCGAGCCGCCCTTGAACACGGCCGAGCCGGCGACCAGCACGTTGGCGCCCGCCGCCGCGACCAGCGGCGCGGTCTCGGGCGTCACGCCGCCGTCGATCTCGATGTCGATCGGCCGGTCGCCGATCATCGCCTTGACGCGGCGCACCTTCTCGATGACCGACGGGATGAACGCCTGCCCGCCGAAGCCGGGGTTGACGGTCATCAGAAGCACGAGGTCGAGCCGGTCGAGCACATATTCGATGACGCTCTCCGGCGTCGAGGGGTTGAGCGACACGCCGGCCTTCTTGCCGAGGTTGCGGATCGCCTGCAGCGAGCGGTCGAGATGCGGGCCGGCCTCGGCGTGGACGGTGATGATGTCGCAGCCGGCCTCGGCGAAGGCGGCGAGATAGGGATCGGCGGGGGCGATCATCAGGTGGCAGTCGAACACCTTGCCGGTGCGGTTGCGGATCGCCTTGATGACCGGCGGGCCGAAGGTGATGTTGGGCACGAAATGGCCGTCCATCACGTCGAGATGAATCCAGTCCGCGCCGGCGGCCGCCACCGCCTCGACCTCGTCGCCCAGCCGCGAAAAGTCGGACGACAGCACCGACGGCGCGATGATGGTTCGAGGGGCGATGGGGTCGGTCATGGCGCGGCGCTCCGGTTGCGTCTGCCGCCCGCCTAGCGCGCCGCAACCGCCTTGTCGAGAAAAACACGACGCGGCACCCAAGGATCGGCCGCAGGGCGGCGTCGAAGCGGTATCGAACCCGCTTTCGTGCCGAACCGCTTTCAAAATGAGGCCCTATTCCTGTAGAACACATTCCGTACGGGAAGCCAGGGCTTGGGAGAACGATCGATGCATCATCACATCACGCGACGCGGCCTGCTCGTCGGAACCGCGGCTCTGGGCGCAGGCAGCCTCGGGCTGGGCGTCCTTCCCGGCTTCGCCCAAAGCGGCGCGGCCTCCGACCGCACCAACCACGCGCTGCTGGTGGCCGTGACCGCCTATCCCAACCTGCCGCCCAAGGCGAGCCTCGTCGGCCCCAACAACGACGCGGCGCTGGTGCGCGAATTCCTGCTCAACAACGCGCCGGTCCGGTTCGAGCCGGAGAACGTCTCGGTGCTGGCCGACGGCATCGACAGCAACGGCGCGCCGACGCGCGGCTCGATCCGCAGCGCGCTCGACGGCCTGGCCGGCAAGGTCAAGGCCGGCGACTTCGTCTATCTCCAGTTCTCCGGCCACGGCACCCAGCAGCCGGCGATCGACCCGTCGATCGAGCCGGACGGGCTGGACGAGGTGTTCCTGCCCTCCGACACCGGCATGTGGCAGGATCGCGCCAGGGGCATCCCCAATGCGTTGATCGACAAGGAGATCCGCGACCACCTGCAGGCGATCCGCGACAAGGGCGCGTTCATCTGGGCCGTGTTCGACTGCTGCCATTCGGGAACGATGACGCGCGCGATCACCGACGGCGACGAGACCGAGCGCAAGATCGACTTCACCGATCTCGGCATTCCGGAAGCGGCGATGATCGAGGCGGCGGCGCAGGCGGAGGGCGCGGCCACGCGCGGCATGGGCGACGAGAGCCAGCGGCAGAACTCGCTCGGCCTGACCACCACCGAGCCGACCGGCGCCGAATCCATCGCGCCGGGCGGCCTCGTCGCCTTCTTCGCGGCCCAGAACACCGAGACGACGCCGGAGATGCCGCTGCCCAAGGGCGACCCGGACGCGGCCAAGCTCGGCCTCTTCACCTTCACGCTGTTCTCCAAGATCGCGGAGAACCCGGCCGTGACCTACCGCCAGCTCGGCCAGGCCGTGCTGCAGGCCTATTCCGGCGACAACCGCACCCGCCCGACGCCGCTGTTCGAGGGCGACCTCGACCGGCAGGTGTTCGGCATGACGCCGGACGACCGCATCGCGCAATGGCCGATCAGGATCGAGAACGACGCGCTGGAGATTCCGGCGGGCCAGCTTCACCGGCTGTCGCGCGGCACCAGGCTCGCGATCCTGCCGTCGCCGACCTCCGCCGCCGACGATGCGCTCGGCTATGTCGAGGTGCAGGCGGCGAAGAACCTGACCAGCCGCATCGCGCCCGTCGCCCATGAGGGGCTGCCGGCGCTGGCCGTGGCGGACATTCCCGCCGATGCCTGGGCGCGGCTGGCGGAGCTCGCGATCGGCTTCGAGCTCGTCGTGGCGCGGCCAAGCATCGACGGGGCTGCCGGCGACGGCTTCCCGGCCGAGGCCGACCTCATCAACGCCGCGCTCGACAAGATCGTCGCCGAGCAGACGGTGCCGGTGAACCTGCGCCTCGTCGACGCCGGCGAGACGGCCGACCTCAAGCTCGCGGTGATGAGCGAGATGGATGTCGGCGTCCTCATCGCCGACCAGGCGAAGGACGAGGCCGCCGCCGCTTCGGCGCGTGCCAGCCTCGGCACCGAGCCGCGCGTGTGGCTCCTGCCGCCGTCGACCGAGCTGTCGCTGGAGGACGGCCGCCGCTCGCCGTCGCTGCCGCTCGCCGGCGCGAGCGCCGACGAGATCGCCGAGAAGCTCGGCGAGGACCTCGTGCGCATCTTCCGCGCCACCAGCCTGTCGCAGCTTTCGGCGGTGTCGGAGTTCCGGCCGCAGGAGGTCGAGGTCGGCTTCAAGATCAAGCGCACCGAGGCCGCGGACGCCGAGCCGCTGCGCGCCGGCACCGTGCCGGTCGTCCATCCCGACGACGAGGTGCATATCGAGGCGCGCAACTCCTCGGCCAGGCCGGTCGACATCAACGTGCTCTATATCGGCAGCGACTATTCGATCAGCCACATGTATGTCGAGCGGCTGTCGAGCGGCAGCGAGATCGACATTCCGCTCCTCGCCTTCACCGATTCGAGCTACGGCATCGAGCGCATGGTGGTGGTGCTGTCGGAGGCCGCGCCGCTGTCGCAGGTGGAGGACCTGTCCTTCCTCGAGCAGGTCGGCGTGCGCAACGCGACGCGCTCGCTCGGCCGCCAGGCCGTGAGCTTCAGCGAGCTGCTGCGCGACGTCGAGGCCGCGCCGGCGACGCGCGGCGCGGCGCGGCTGGGCGACAAGTCCGGCCCCAAGGGCGCGCTGCTGATCTTCCCGCTGGAAACGACGCCGCGCGTGTGACCCCGCAGACCGAGCAAAGCCTCACGGA
>JACZJD010000087.1 GCA_014860725.1 Aquamicrobium sp. | reverse complement strand
CAGCCCGGCGGCGCGCCGCCGGGCTGCGGTGTCCACGCCAAGCAGCGCGGCCTCGTTCTGCGCGATGAACGCGGTCGTCGCCTCCCCGGCGGCGAAGTCGGGATGCGACAGGCAGCGGGAGAGGAACGTCTGATTGGTGACGACGCCGAGCGCCACCGTGTCGCCGAGGCCGCGCAGCAGCCTGCGCCGTGCCTCCTCGCGCGTCGCGCCATGGGCGACGAGCTTGGCGATCATGGAATCGTAATAGGGCGGAATCGGCGCGCCGGGCCGCAGCGCGTGCTCGACGCGGATGCCCTCGGGCTCCTGCCAGCGGCGCATGGTCCCGCTCTGCGGCATGAAGCCGTGTGCGGCATCCTCGGCGCACAGCCGCACCTCGATGGCATGGCCGCGAAAGCGGATGTCCTCCTGCTTGAGCGGCAGCGGCTCGCCCGCCGCTACCCGCAGCTGCCATTCGACCAAGTCGAGGCCGGTGATCGCCTCCGTCACCGGATGCTCGACCTGAAGCCGCGTGTTCATCTCCATGAAGTAGAACGCGCCGTCGCGGTCGAGCAGGAATTCGAGCGTGCCGGCGCCCTCGTAGCCGATGGCCCGAGCGGCAGCGACTGCCGCCGCGCCCATCCGTTCGCGCAAGGTCGCATCGACCGCCGGCGAGGGCGCTTCCTCGATCAGCTTCTGGTGGCGGCGCTGCACCGAGCAGTCGCGCTCACCCAGATGCACGACGTTGCCGTGGCGGTCGGCGAAGATCTGGATCTCGACATGGCGCGGCTCGACGATGGCGCGCTCGAGGAGGACGGTGGCGTCGCCGAAGGCGTTCCTCGCCTCCGACTGCGCGCTGCGCAACAGCTCGGCGAACGTGTCCGCGCTCCGGACGAGGCGCATGCCGCGCCCGCCGCCGCCGGCCGTCGCCTTGATCATCAGCGGGTAGCCGATCTTTTCGGCTTCTTCGGCAAGGCGCTCCGCGCTCTGGCCCTCGCCCTGATAGCCGGGGATGCAGGGCACGCCGGCCTCGAGCATCAGCCGCTTCGCGCCGGCCTTGTCGCCCATGGCGCGGATCGCTTCGGGCGAGGGACCGACGAACACGATGCCCGCCTCGCGGCAGGCGGCGGCGAAGTCGGCGTTCTCGGCGAGGAAGCCGTAGCCGGGATGGATCGCATCCGCGCCGGTGGCGCGTGCGGCGGCGACGATCGCCCCGATATCGAGATAGGATTGCGCCGGCAGCGGCGCGCCGATGCACACCGCCTGGTCGGCGGCCGCGACATGCGCCGCCTGCGCGTCGGCCGAGGAATAGACGGCGACCGTGCGGTAGCCGAGGCCGTGCGCCGAGCGCATGACGCGCAGCGCGATCTCGCCGCGGTTGGCGACCAGCACTTTGGAGAAGGGTGTCGTCATCGTCGGTTCAGCCGCCGCCCTCAGCTCGATTTCGGGAAGGTGCCCATGAACTTGCACAGGATCTGCAGCATCACCTCGTCCGCCCCGCCGCCGATCGAGGTGACGCGGCCGTCGCGATAGATGCGCGAGACGAGGTTCTCCATCGTGTAGCCCATGCCGCCCCAGAACTGGAGGCAGCCGTCGGCAACCTCGCGGATGACGCGGCCGGCCTTGAGCTTGGCCATGGTGGCGGTGCGGGTGGCGTCCTCGCCGCGCACCACCGTCTCGACCCCTTCCCACGCCAGCGCCCTGAGGGCCGAAACCTCGGTCTGCATCTCGGCGAGGCGATAGTGCACCCACTGGTTGTCGAGGATCGAGCGGCCGAACGCCTTGCGCTCGCGCGTGTAGTCGATGGTCATGTCGATGGCGCGCTGCGCCATCGCGCCGGCATTGAGCGCGCCCCACAGCCGCTCGTACTGGAACTGCTCCATCTGGTAGACGAAGCCCATGCCCTCCTCGCCGATGCGGTTTGCCTGCGGCACGCGCACGTCGTCGAAGAAGATCTGCGCCGTGTCCGAGGCGTTCATGCCGATCTTCCTGAGCTTGCGGGCGATGGTGATGCCGGGCGTCTTCATCGGCACGACGATCAGCGACTTGTTGCGGTGCGGCGCGCCGTCGGACGTATTGGCGAGCACGCAGCAGAAATCGGCCTGCGTGCCGCTCGTCGTCCACATCTTGCCGCCGTTGATGACGTAGTCGCCGCCGTCCTTCTTCGCGACCGTCCTGATCGACGCGACGTCGGAGCCGCTGCCGACCTCCGACACGCCGAGGCAGCCGACGAATTCGCCCCGGATCGCGGGCGAAAGGAACTCCTCGCGCAGCTCCGCGCTGCCGTGGCGGGCGAGCGCCGGCGTGCACATGTCGGTCTGCACGCCGATCGCCATCGGGATGCCGCCGCAGTCGATGGCCGCCAGCGCCTCCGCCAGCACCGCCGGATAGGAATAGTCGAGCCCGAGGCCGCCGTTCTCGGCCGGCTTGTCCAGGCCGAGCAGGCCGAGCGCGCCGAGCTGGCCGAACACCTGATGCGCCGGGAAGATTTCCTCCTCCTCCCAGCGCTCGACATGGGGGTTGACCTTCTCGGCCGCCCAGCGGCGGACGGTGTCGCGGATCTGTTCGTGGTCCTGCGTGAGCTGCATCGTGTTCCCCCGTTCCTCCTGTCAGGGCCGCGCGACCGAAAACTGCATCGGCTGCGGCCGCCGCCGCTCCGCCTCGCGGCAGATCGCCAGCACGGTCGCCAGCACGGCGCGCGTGTCGCGCGGGTCGATGACGCCGTCGTCCAGCAGCTGCGCGCTGGTGGTGAAGACGTCCATCTGGCTTTCGAAGTGGTCGATGATGCGGCTCTTCATCATGTCGAGCTTCGCGTGGTCGACCTCGCCCTTGCGGCGCATGCCGGCCTCGGTGACGATGCGCATGGTCTCGGCCGCCTGCTCGCCGCCCATCACCGCGGTCTTCGCGTTGGGCCAGCTGAAGCAGAAGCGCGGGGAAAAGCCGCGCCCGCACATGCCGTAATTACCGGCCCCGAACGACGCGCCGCAATAGAGCGTGATCTGCGGCACGGTGGCGTTGGTCACGGCCTGGATCATCTTCGAGCCGTGCTTGATGATGCCGCCCTGCTCGGCCTCGCGGCCGACCATGAAGCCGGTGGTGTTGTTGAGGTAGAGGATCGGCGTCCTCGACTGGCAGCAGGCCTGGATGAAGTGCGTCGCCTTCGAGGCGCCGGCGCTGTCGATCGGGCCGTTGTTGGTGATGACGCCGACCGGCCAGCCCTCGATGGCGAAATGGCCGCAGACCGTGGCGCTGCCGTAGTTCTCGCCGAATTCGAGGAAGTCGGAGCCGTCGGCGATGCGCGCGATCACCTGCCGCATGTCCACGGGGCGCTTGTGGTCCATCGGCATGATGCCGAGCAGCTCCTCGGCGTCATAGCACGGCTCGGAGAACGAATGCCGCCCCTCCGGCGGCATGTCCCCGTCCCAGCCGATCTTCGCCATGATCTCGCGGGCGATGCGGATCGCGTCGCGGTCGTCCTCGGCGAGATAGTCGCCGAGGCCGGAGATCGCCGTATGCATCTCCGCCCCGCCCAGCTCCTCCTCGGTCGCCACCTCGCCGGTCGCGGCCTTGAGCAGCGGCGGGCCGGCGAGGAAGGCGCGCGAGCGGCCGCGCACCAGGATGATGTAGTCGGAAAGTCCGGTCTGGTAGGCCCCGCCCGCCGTCGAGGAGCCGTGCGTGACGGTGACGACGGGCAGGCCCGCCGCCGACATGCGCGCCAGGTTTCGGAACGTCGTGCCGCCATGGATGAAGTCGGCGACGCGATAGGTCATCAGGTTGGCGCCCGCGCTCTCGACGAGCTGGACATAGGGCAGCTTGTTCTCGAGCGCGAGTTCCTGCGCCCGCAGGATCTTCTGCAGGCCCATCGGCTGCAGCGCGCCGGCGTCGATGCCGGAATCCGAGGCCATCACCATGCAGCGCACGCCGCTGACGAAGCCGATGCCGGCGATGACGCCGCCGCCCGGCACCGTCTTTTCGGGGTCAGGCGTGTCCATGCCGAGGCCGGCGAGGCCGGAGAGTTCGAGGAAGGGCGCGCCCGGATCGAGGAGCAGCGCCAGCCGCTCGCGCGGCAGAAGCTGCTGCCGCTTCTCGAAGCGCTCGCGCGAGGCCGAGGATTTTTCCTCGGTGCGGCGCAGGAGCGCGTTCACCCGCCCGATCAGCGCCAGCATGCCCTCGCGATTGGCCCTGAAGCCGTCGCTGCCGGTCGAGACGGTGGATTCGATCACAGCCATGAGCGCTCGTCCTGATGTCGCGGGCCTGCGCGGCCCGCCTCGTCATGCCCGGCGAAACTAGGAGGCGGGGCGGGTTCGATCTTGCGTCCAGTCGCTGGCATCGCAGGCGCCTACAGCGTCGCCGCGAGCGACCGCGGCACGGATACCGGCAGGTCGAGCAGCATCTGGCCCATGCCCTTGCCCAGCGGGTCCATGCGCGGCGAGGCCGGCCCACCGCCGGCGAGCGCATCGTGGACGACGTAGTTGATGCCGGCGATGCCCGGCAGGTGGAAGCGCTCGACCGGCCCGCCCGCCAGATGGGCGAAGTAGCGCCCGACCGTTTCCGGCGTCACCTCGGCCCAGATCAGCGGCAGGAGCTCCGGGCGGCGGGCGACGATGCCGATATTGGCAAGATTGCCCTTGTCGCCGCTGCGCGCGAAGGCGAGCCTGATCAGCGGCACCTCGACATGCGCCTCGTCCGGGCGCTGGTACGGGGCGGGCGGGGCGACGGCCGCGCGCCCGGGACGCGCCGCATCGCCGGAAGGAATCTCGACCGCGATCTCGCGGCCGCCGATCAGGACCGAGACCGGCACCTCGGCCTTGTCGAGCAGGAAGGAGAACGGCTTGATGAGCGGCGAGGGCGACGGCCGCCCGGCTGCCGGACCGGTGGTGCCGGGCGACCACGACGTGCCCGACGGCGCGATCTCGCGGGCGAAGATCTCCAGCGCCTCGCGCATCGGGTGGTCGGCGACGATGCGCACCATGACCTCGCGCGACTGGCCGGTGCGCGCATGCGGGCCGTAGAGCCCTTCCGCGCCGAACAGCTCGATGGCGGTCCGCGCATAGTCCGGCATGCCGAGCCGCTTCAGGATGGCGCGGGTGCGCGCCAGCACCGCCTCGCCGGTGCGCCGCGCCTTGGCCGCCGCGTCGATGCCGACGATGACCATCGAGCCGGCGCAGCGGAAGCCGTCGAGCATGGTCGCCGAGACCTTGTAGGTCGCGGGCGGCGCATAGCCGCGCGCCCCGGTGACGCGCACCCGGTCCGGCCCCTCCTGCTCGATCGCGACGTGGGAAAAGTCGCAGACGACGTCCGGCAGCACATAGGCCGCCGGATCGCCGATCTCGTAGAGCATCTGCTCGGCGACCGCGGCGCGCAGCACGGCCCCGCCGGTTCCTTCCGGCTTGGTGACGGTGAAGGAGCCGTCGGCCGCGCATTCGAGGACCGGATAGCCGATGTTCGGCCAGTCCGGCACCGCCTCCCAGTCGGTGTGCAGGCCGCCGGTCGCCTGGCAGCCGCATTCGATGATGTGGCCGGCGAGGCTTCCGGCTGCCATGAGGTCGTGGTCGTCGGCCGCCCAGCCGAATTCGTGGATCAGCGGGCCGAGCGTCACCGCGCTGTCGACGCAGCGGCCGGTAATCACGATGTCCGCCCCCTCGGCCAGCGCCCGCGCGATCGGCAGCGCGCCCAGATAGGCGTTGGCGCTCAGGATGCGTTCGGGCAGCGCCTCGCCGGTGAACATGTCGGCCACGCCCGCCGCACGCAGCCGCGGCATCTCGCCCGACACGTCGTCGCCGGTGACGACGGCGATGCGCGGCGAAAGCCCCATCGAGGCGGCGAGCGCGGAAAGCGCGTCGGCGCAGCCCTGCGGATTGATGCCGCCGGCATTGGCGACGACCTTGATGCCCTGCCGCACGATCCCGGGCAGCTCCGATTTCATGGCGATGTCGACGAAATCGGTGGCGTAGCCGAGTTCCGGTCTCTTGCGGCGCGCGCCGGCGAGGATCGCCATCGTCGTCTCGGCCAGATAGTCGAAGACGAGATAGTCGAGCCGGCCGTGCTCGACCAGCTGCGGGGCGGCGACCATGCTGTCGCCCCAGAAACCCGATGCTCCGCCGATGCGGATGATCCTGCCGCTCATCGCCCGTTTCGCTCCGCGATGCTTCTCATTGCGCGATCCTAGCCACGGCCGGTGCGGGCCGCTTGCGTGTTCTGGCTACGGGCGGGCCAGCGACTTCCCGCAAGAACGGCGCGGCCGTCCTCTGTAGGGTCGTCGGCGACGACGATCCCGCATCCGCACCGAGGAGGAGACCCGCGATGGCTGAAGGACTGTTCGAACGCACCGCCGGCCTCGGCCTGCTGCGCGAGGAGCACATCGCGTTGCGCGAGACGGTGCGCAGCTTCGTGGCGCGCGAGATCGTCCCTCACATCGCCGAATGGGAGGAGGCGCGCCGGCTGCCGCGCGCGCTCTACCGCAAGGCGGCCGCGATTGGCCTTCAGGGGCTGATCTTCCCCGAGGCGCTGGGCGGCTCCGGCGGCGATTTCCTGATGCAGATCGTCGCCAGCGAGGAGATCGCGCGCGCCGGTGCCGGCGGCGTGTGCGCCTCGCTCGGCTCCTACATGATCGGGCTGCCGCCCATCGTGAAGCTCGGCAGCCCCGAGATCCTCGAGGTCTATGCCAAGCCGATCATCGCCGGCGAGAAGATCGCGGCGCTGGCCGTGACCGAGCCGGGCGGCGGCTCCGACGTCGCGGCGCTGCGCAGCACGGCGCGTCGCGAGGGCGACCATTACGTCGTCAACGGCGAGAAGACCTTCATCACCTCGGGCATGCAGGCGGACGTGTTCACCGTGGCCGTGCGCACGGACCCGGAATCGCGCGGGGCGCACGGCATCTCCTTCCTCGTCGTCGACGGCGACGCGCCGGGGCTGGAGCGTACGGAGCTGCACAAGATGGGCTGGCACGCCTCCGACACCGCGCATCTGGCCTTCCGCGACGTGCGCGTGCCGGCCGCCAACCTCCTCGGCCGCGAGCACGAGGGCTTTCAGGCCGTGATGTTCAACTTCAACGACGAGCGGCTGGTGATCGCGGCGCAGGCGGTGGGCGCGGCCGAAGCCTGCTTTCTCGAAGCCGTCGAGTGGGCGAGGCAGCGCCGCACCTTCGGCCGGCCGCTGGTCGAGAACCAGGTCATCCGCCACAAGCTGGTCGACATGGCCATGCAGATCGACGCCGCCCGCACCCAGCTCTACGACGTGGTCGAGCGGCGCATGGCCAAGGCGGATGCGCTTCCCGTGCATGTCGCGCGCACCGCGATGACCAAGATCACCGCCACCAACGCGTTGTTCAACGTCGCCAACAGTGCGGTCCAGATCCTCGGCGGCATGGGCTACATGCGCGGCACCGTCTCCGAGCGGGTATTCCGCGAGACCAAGGTGCTGTCCATCGGCGGCGGCGGCGACGAAATCCTCAAGGACCTCGCCGCGCGGCAGATGAACCTGTGACGCCGCTCCGGCTCCCGCGCGACGCGCCGGGAGCGAGATAGGTTTAGACAGGTCAGACGCCGCCACCGCCGTCATCCCGGCCAAGGCCGCGCAGCGGCCGCCGAGCCGGGACCCATTGGCCTGAACATCATCGAGCGCGGCCCGGTTCAAGGGTGCTGCGCATGCTGGCAACGTCCCCGCGAACCCATAACCCGGCCGCGCTTCTCAATAGGTCCCGGCTCTCCCTCGCTCCGCTCGGTCGGCCGGGATGACGGCGGTGGCGATGGATCGACCGGAACGCATCCCGCCCTGCGCTCCGCCGCAGCCACCCGCCTTCCGGGAAGAGGGCGCTCCGGCGAGGCGAAGGCCCCGCCGCGCTCCGCACCGGACAAGACATATCTGCGATCCACAATGTGGATCGTGTTACGATGTTTGTCTTGTGCAATCGCCTGTTCTGTGCAAGCAAATGAAACGGGAGAAGAAAATGGTCCATAATATGGACCTGTTGGCGGATATGCTTGCCGGAGACTGTTGCGGTCCGGCGGGTGGATTCGCCGGGGCTGTGCCGCCGGTCGGGTAAGGATGTCTGCCTGCATGGCCCGCCGGAAGGGGAGGAGGGACGTGCATGGCTGCCGTCGATGAGGAAGAGCTTTCCGTCGAAACGCAATCCGAGGTGATCGGCGCGCGCCCCGGCTCCGTCTTC
>JACZJD010000602.1 GCA_014860725.1 Aquamicrobium sp. | reverse complement strand
GGCTCCAGCCGGGCGGCTAGCGGCACCCGCCGGCACATCCACACGATCGCCGCGGGCACTGCAAGGAATCCGATTGCCGCCAGGATGCCCGCCATGGCAAAGCCCGCGCCCCCTTCGCGTTTTTTCAAAGCGGACGGGAGTATAGGTGCCGCGCTTTCCCGGAGGCAAGGCCGATGCCGCGCCGGAACATGCGGGCGCCCTCCGGGCAGGCGCGGGTCGACGGCATCGTGCCGCCGGGAGCTATGCAGCCTCGTCCGGATGTGCTTCACAACGGGTGCGTTCGATCGGTTCACGATTTCACCTTGCGGCTGCTGGGATGAGCATAGCGATACTTCTGGGCGGCATCGGCCTCTTCCTCCTCGGCATGACGATGATGACCGACGGGCTCAAGATCGCGGCCGGCCCCGCGCTCAAGTCGATCCTGGGGTCGTGGACGCGCTCGGCCTGGCGCGGGCTTGCGGCGGGCGTGCTGATCACGGCCGTCGTCCAGTCCTCGGCGGTGACGACGGTGGCGGTGATCGGCTTCGTCAATGCCGGGCTGCTGACGCTTTCCCAGGCGATATGGGTGGTGTTCGGCGCCAATGTCGGCACCACCACCACCGGCTGGCTCGTCGCCCTGATCGGGATCAGGATCGACATGACCGCGCTCGGCCTGCCGCTGGTGGGCGCCGGCATGCTGGTCCATCTCTTCAGCGGCGGGATGGAGCGCCTCGGCGGCCTCGGACGGGCGGTGGCCGGGTTCGGGGCCTTCTTCATGGGGATCGGCGTGCTGCAGGAGGCGTTCGCCGGGCTCGCGCCCACGCTCGCCGCCGTTCCGCTCGACGGGAGCGGCGTCGTGTCCCTGCTCGGCTTCGTCCTGCTCGGCGTGGTGCTGACGCTCGCCACCCAGTCGTCGAGCGCGGCGGTCGCCATCACCATTACCGCCAGCGCCGGCGGCGTGGCGGGGGTGATGCCGGCGGCGGCCGTCATCGTCGGCGCCAATATCGGCACCACCTCGACCGCGATCTTCGCGGCCATCGGCGCCACGCCCGCAGCGCGGCGCACGGCGATGTCGCATGTGGCGTTCAGCCTGCTCGCGGCGACGGCGGCCTTCCCGCTCATGCCGGTCCTGCTGGAGGCGAGCGGCCTCATGCTGCGTCTCATGGGTCTCGCCGATACGGCGCCCAACAGGCTCGCGGCATTCCACACCCTCCTCAACGTCCTCGGCGTGGTGCTGGTCTGGCCGCTCGCGCCCTATCTGGTGCGGTTCCTGTCGCGCCTCTTCGCCACGCGGGAAGAGGAGATCGCCCGGCCCCGCTACATCGACGCCACCGTCGCCGGCCTGCCCGAGCTGGCGGCCTCCGGCCTCTATCTCGAGACGCGCCGGGCGCTGGACCTGTGCCTGGAATTCGCCCGCGACCGGCTGGAAGGCGGCCCGGCGCGGGCGGCGGCGGTGCGCCGCACCAACATCCGGGCGCTGATGGCGGAGATCCGCCACTTCGTCGACAGGCTGACCGTGCAGCCGCTCTCGGAGCCCGTGGGACGTGCGGTGCCCGAGCTGGTGCGTGCGCTCCAGCACGGCGAGGAGCTGCTGGAGCTCAACCCCGGCGCGGCGGGCGAGGCCGGTTCCAGCACCGCGCGCGCGGCGCTCCTCGACGCGGTTCTCGACTGCGCGACGCTGCCGCAAGAGGGGTCCGACAGCGCGGAGGCGCTGCAGGCTGCGGAGCGGGAGGCCGAAAGCGCCTACGATGCGTTCAAGAACGAACTGCTCGCCGAACTCGCCCGCGGCGGCACGCATGTGGAGGCCGTCGACCGCGCATTGGCATGGGCGCAGACGCTGAAGCGGATGGGCTATGTCGCGCGGCGGGCGCGGCGCAGGCTGATACAGGCGGGCGAGCTGGCGGGCCCCGTCCACCGGACGGGGCCCCGGTGAGCTCCCGGCCGCGTGCGTCCTGCCTCACCGCGGCCGGGAGCTCACCGGGGCCC
>JACZJD010000601.1 GCA_014860725.1 Aquamicrobium sp. | reverse complement strand
GACGATGAACAACAAGATCGTCTACGACCTGTTCTACATGTTCCAGAAGCGCGACTTCACCACGCTGCGCTTCAACTTCCGCGGCATCGGCCGCAGCCAGGGCGAGTTCGACCACGGCACGGGCGAGCTGTCCGACGCGGCCGCCGCGCTCGACTGGGTGCAGTCGCTCCACCCCGATTCCAAGAGCTGCTGGGTGGCCGGCTATTCCTTCGGCGCGTGGATCGGCATGCAGCTCCTGATGCGCCGGCCCGAGATCGAGGGCTTCATCTCGGTCGCGCCCCAGCCCAACATCTACGACTTCTCCTTCCTCGCCCCCTGCCCGTCCTCGGGCCTGATCATCCACGGCGACGCCGACAAGGTCGCGCCGGCCAAGGACGTGCAGACGCTGGTGGACAAGCTGCACACCCAGAAGGGCATCACCATCACGCAGAAGACGATCCCCGGCGCCAACCATTTCTTCTCCAACGACGCCGACCTCCTGCTCGAGGAATGCGCCGACTATCTCGACCGCAGGCTGGCCGGCGAACTGGCCGACCCGCGCCCGAAGCGCCTGCGGTAAGGGAGGCGGGATCGTGGAACTGCTGCGCTTCCGGCGTTTCCACGAGACGGACCTTCCCGTCTACGCGGCCTGGTTCGAGGATGCGGAGCTCGCCCGCCGCGCGCCCTTCCCCGATGCGGAATGGCTGGCCGACGCGACGACCGGCGACGGCGTCGTGGCCGAGGTCGCCTCGCTCGACGCCGAGGGCACGCCCGTCGCCGTCCTGCGCTACGAGGAGGAGGGCGACGGCGGCATCACCCTCTTCGTGGCCGTCGCGCCCGCCGAGCGCCGCAAGGGCATCGGCCACCGGGTGCTGATCGCCTTCGCCGAGCGCGCCGCCGACCGCTTCTCCCACATCGACATCTATGTCGCGCGCGACAACGAGGCCGCGCTCGCCCTGGCGCGGCGATGCGGCTTCCGCCTCATGGCCGGGCCGGACGAGGACGGCTTCGTTCCCTACCGGCTGATCCTCACGGCCTGACGAGGACGCCGCCGGTCGCGGGCCGGCTGCATCCCGTGGTCGTCGGAAACGTCAGCGGCAGCCCCTTCAGGGAACGCACCGCGAGATAGGCCCACGCCTCCGCTTCCATCGCATCGCCGTCGAAACCGGCATCCTCGGCGACGACGACCCGCACATTGCCCGCCCCGCGGCGCAGATCCGCCATGATGTGCGGGTTCTTTCTGCCGCCGCCGCAGACGATCCACACCAGCGGCTGCTCCGGCATGTGCGCCCGCGCCTTCAGGATCGCGCCGGCGCTGACCGCCGCAAGCGTGCGCGCGCCGTCCGCGAGCGAAAGCCCCGCCGCGAGCCCGGTCGTGAAATCGCCGCGGTCGAGCGATTTCGGCGCCGGCTCGTCGAAGAACGAGGCGTCGAGATAGCGCGCGACGACGTCCTGCGCGATCTCCCCCTCGCCGGCGATCCTGCCGTCCTCGTCGAAGGCCCGCCCGCTTCCCGCGGCGACCCACTGGTCGATCAGCGCATTGCCGGGGCCGGTGTCGAACGCGATCGGCGCCCCCTCCTCCGGCACGAAGGTGACGTTCGAGATGCCGCCGATGTTGACGAAGCAGACGGGAAACTGGCGCAGGCCTTCCGGCAGCGACGCCGCGAGCGCGGCGTGATAGACCGGCACCAGCGGCGCGCCCTGCCCGCCATGCTCCATGTCGGCGGCGCGCATGTCGTAGACGACGGGAAGGCCCGTCTCCCGCGCCAGCAGCGCGCCGTCGCCGAGCTGGACCGTCAGCGCCTCGTCGGGCCGGTGAAGGACCGTCTGGCCGTGAAACCCGATCACATCGGGCGCGACGGAGGGATGCACGTTGAGGAACCGCCTCACCGCCTCGGCATGGCGCAGCGTGATGTCCCGCTCCAGCCCCGCAAGCGTGCCCGGCCGGTCCTGCCGCCCCTCGATCGTCCGCGCATCGTCCAGCCCCACCTCGATGCGGGCGCGGAAGGCGTCGTCATAGGGAAAGAACCCGCCCGGGCCGCGCCGCACCACCGCCTCGCCGTCGGTTTCGAGCATGGCGACGTCGATGCCGTCCATGGACGTGCCGCTCATCAGGCCGATCGCGACGGTCGCCATTCATATCTCCCCTGCACCGGCCGTCCCCACATAGGCCGCCTTGTGATTCTGGCCGTCATGATGCTAAACGCCCGCCCATCCATACGCACGAAAGAACCGATCATGCCCGCCTTCAAGTCAGACTTCCTGCGCACGCTTTCCGAGCGCGGCTTCATCCATCAGATTTCGGATGAGGCCGGCCTCGACGACCTGCTCGCGAAGGAGACGGTGACGGCCTATATCGGCTTCGACCCGACGGCGCCGAGCCTGCATGCCGGCGGCCTCATCCAGATCATGA
>JACZJD010000600.1 GCA_014860725.1 Aquamicrobium sp. | reverse complement strand
CATCTCGCGCAAGCTCGGACTTGCGTTCGCCGCCGTGGTGGCGACTATCGTCGCCATGAGCGCGGTCATCTTCTGGAACATCATGAGGCTCGAAGAGGCGACCCAGGCGGAGGCCGGCGCCAACCGGGCGGTGGACATCATCAGCCGGGCCGAGTTCCGTCTCGCGCGGCAGGAAAACAGCTATCGCGGCTTCCTGCTGACCAACAACGAATACTATCTCGAGCGCCTGAAGAGCCATCGCGCCGCCTTCGACGGCTATCTCGCCGAGCTGCGCGCGTCGCAGGCCGGTCACGAGAACGAGGCGGCCATCGTCGCCGGCATCGAGGACCTGACGGCGAAGATGAACGCCTGGCAGCGCGAGATCGTCGAGGAGGGCACCCGCCTCGCCGCCGATCCGATCAACCGCTTCAAGGCGGTGGAGATGGTCGGGCAGAACGGCAAGGCCGACAAGCTGATGGAGCCGGTGGAGGACGCCCTCACCGCGATGGAGGAGAACGAGCGCGCCGAGGCCGCGGCGGCGGCGGCGCTGCGCGAGGCGGCGACGAGCATGACCGAGACGGCGCTCTATGTCGGCGTCGGCCTCGCGGTCCTGTTCTCCGGCATTCTCGGCTACCTGCTGTCGCGGATGATCGCGACGCCCGTGAACGCATTGACCGGGGTTATGGGTCGTCTTGCGTCTGGTGACAACGGCGTTGAGGTTCCCGCGGTGGAGCGTGGCGACGAGATCGGCGAGATGGCGCGGGCGGTGCTGGTGTTCAAGGAAGCGGCGATCGAGAAGCTGCGGCTTGAGGCCGAGACGAGCGAGGCGCGGGCGGCGGCCGAGGGCGAGCGCGCGCGCAACGAGGAGCAGAAGGCGCGCGAGGCGGCCGAGGACCACGCCGTGGTCTCGGCGCTGGCGGCGGGCCTGTCGGCGCTGGCGGCGGGCGACCTGACCTATCGCATCACCGAGCCGTTCGCGGCCAAGGCGCAGCAGCTCAAGGACGACTTCAACCGCACGGCCGGGCAGCTGCAGGAGACCATGGTGACGATCGCCGAGGCGATCGTCGGCATGCGCAACGGCACCGGCGAGATCAGCCAGGCGGCGGACGACCTGTCGCGGCGCACCGAGCAGCAGGCGGCGAGCCTTGAGGAGACGGCGGCGGCGCTCGACCAGATCACGGCCACGGTGAAGAAGACGGCCGAGGGCGCGCACCAGGCCTCGCAGGTGACGGGCCAGGCGCGGGTCGGCGCGGAGAAGTCGGGCGAGGTGGTTCGCCAGGCGGTGGCGGCGATGGCGCAGATCGAGAAGTCGTCGCAGCAGATCGGGCAGATCATCGGGGTGATCGACGAGATCGCGTTCCAGACCAACCTTCTGGCGCTCAACGCCGGCGTCGAGGCGGCGCGGGCCGGCGAGGCGGGCAAGGGCTTCGCGGTGGTGGCGTCGGAGGTTCGGGCGCTGGCGCAGCGGTCTGCGGAGGCGGCGAAGGAGATCAAGGAGCTGATCTCGACGTCGACGCAGCAGGTCGAGCAGGGCGTGGACCTCGTCGGGCAGACGGGCGAGGCGCTGGAGAAGATCGTGGTCCAGGTCGGCGAGATCACCGGTCTGGTGACGGAGATCGCGGCGTCGGCGCGGGAGCAGTCGACGGGCCTGGGCGAGGTGAACTCTGCGGTGAACCAGATGGACCAGGTGACGCAGCAGAATGCGGCGATGGTGGAGGAGTCGACGGCGGCGAGCCACAATCTGGCGCAGGAGGCGGAGGAGCTTGCGCATCTGGTTGCGAAGTTCCGGCTCGGGCGTCAGGCGGACGGGGCGCAGGCGCCGCGGCGGCAGGCGGCGCAGGCTGCGGC
>JACZJD010000599.1 GCA_014860725.1 Aquamicrobium sp. | reverse complement strand
GTCGAGCGCCGAGGTCGGCTCGTCGAACAGCATGATCTTCGGGTTCATGCACAGCGAGCGGGCGATGGCCACGCGCTGCTGCTGGCCGCCGGAGAGCTGGCCGGGATACTTGTTGGCCTGCTCGGGAATCTTGACCCGCTCGAGGAAGTGCATGGCCGTCTCCTCGGCCTGCTTCTTCGGCACCTTGCGCACCCAGATCGGCGCGAGCGTGCAGTTCTCGAGGATGGTCAGGTGCGGGAACAGGTTGAAGTGCTGGAACACCATGCCGACCTCGCGCCGCACCTCGTCGATCTTCTTGAGATCGTTGGTGAGCTCGATGCCGTCGACGACGATCCGGCCCTTCTGGTGCTCCTCCAGCCGGTTGATGCAGCGGATCATCGTCGACTTGCCGGAGCCCGACGGCCCGCAGACCACGATGCGCTCGCCGCGCATGACCTTGAGGTTGATGTCGCGCAGCACGTGGAAGTCACCGTACCATTTGTGCATGGCGACGATCTCGATCGCGACGTCGGTGTCCGACACCTGCATCTTGGAGCGGTCGACCTCGATCTCTTCCGCTGCGACTGCGTTTTCGGTAGCCATGTAAATCCCTTTCGGTTTTCTGGCCTGATCCAGTCTATCGTCGGTGCCCGGTGTCCAGCCGCCGCTCCATCCAGATCGAATAGCGCGACATGCCGAAGCAGAAGATCCAGAACACGAAGCCCGCGAACAGCAGGCCCGACATCGGCGTCTGCGGCGAGGCCCAGTTCGCGTCGGCGAAGTTCTGCCGCACGATGCCGAGCAGGTCGAACATGCCGATGATGTAGACCAGGCTGGTGTCCTTGAAGAGGCCGATGAATGTGTTGACGATGCCCGGAATGACAAGTTTTAGCGCCTGGGGCAGGATGATGAGGCCGGTTTTCTGCCAGTAGCTGAGGCCGAGCGAATCCGCGCCCTCGTACTGCCCCTTGGGGATGGCCTGCAGGCCGCCGCGCACCACCTCGGCCATGTAGGCCGACGCGAACAGGGCGACGCCGACCAGCGCGCGCAGGAAGCGGTCGAAGGTCATGCCGGCCGGCATGAACAGCGGCAGCATCACGCTCGCCATGAACAGCACCGTCACCAGCGGCACGCCGCGCACGGTCTCGATGAAGGCGACGCAGATCATCTTGATGACCGGCATGCGCGATCGTCGCCCGAGCGCGAGCAGGATGCCGAGCGGCAGCGACACCGAGATGCCGACGAAGGACAGCACCATGGTCACCAGCAGCCCGCCCCATTCCGAGGTCGGCACGTAGCGCAGCCCGAACCAGCCGCCGACCAGAAGGAAGAAGGCGACGATCGGGAACACGCCGAAGAACAGCACCGCGTTCCAGAACTTGTAGGGCGCGCGCGGGATGAGCAGCGGCACCAGAAGCGCCACGAACAGGATCGCCGTCAGGTCCACCCGCCAGCGCTCGCCGAAGGTGTAGCGGCCGTACATGAACTGGGCGAACTTGGCGTTGACGAAGGCCCAGCACGCGCCGGACCAGCCGTCGGGCTGGATGCCGCCCTGGATGGTGGTGGCGCAGACCGTCCGGTTCGGCCCGCTCCACACCGCGTCCACGAACGCCCAGCGGATGAAGGGCGGCAGGAACCAGGCGAGGATCAGCAGGCCGAGGATGGTCAGCGCCGCATCGGTCGGGGAGGCGAACAGGTTCTTGCGCAGCCACGAGGCGACGCCCTGCTCGCGGGCCGGCGGCTTCTGCGCCACCGCCATCTCCGTCCGGACGAAGGAAAGGTCCTGATACGCCATCTTACCTCTCCACCAGCGCCATGCGGGCGTTGAACCAGTTCATGAATGCCGAGGTCGCCAGGCTGAGGCCGAGATAGATCAGCATCCAGATCGCCACCACCTCGATCGCCTGGCCGGTCTGGTTCATCGTCGTCTGGCCGATCTGGACGAGGTCCGGATAGCCGATGAACACGGCGAGCGACGAGTTCTTGGTCAGGTTGAGATACTGGCTGGTCAGCGGCGGGATGATGATGCGCATCGCCTGCGGCACGACCACCAGCCTGAGCGTGGGACCCGAGCGCAGGCCGAGCGCGTTCGCCGCCTCGGTCTGCCCCTTGCTGACGCCGAGGATGCCCGCCCGCACGATCTCCGCGATGAACGAGGCGGTGTAGAACGACAGCGCCAGATAGAGCGACAGGAACTCCGGCTTGACGTCGAAGCCGCCGGTGAGGTTGAACGTGCCCTGGATCGGGAAGTCGAAGGTCAGCGGAAAGCCCGCCGCCGCGAAGGCGAGGAGGGGCAGCCCGACGACGAGGCCGATCGCGGTCCACAGCACCGGGAAGCGCTCGCCGGTCGCCATCTGGCGCTTGTAGGACCAGCGCGCCACGAACCATGTCACGACGAGCGCGATGACCAGCGCCACCGGCAGGAGCCACGCGCCTTCGCCCCAGATCGGCTTGGGTATGAAGAAGCCGCGATTGTTGAGGAAGGTGCCGAACGGCAGCTCGACGCTGTCGCGCGGTCCCGGCAGCACGGCGAGCACGCCGAGATACCAGAAGAAGATGACGAGCAGCGGCGGAATGTTGCGGAACACCTCGACATAGACCGTGCACAGCCGCGCGATCAGCCAGTTGCCGGACAGGCGGCCGATGCCGATCACGAAGCCGAGGATGGTGGCCGTGATGATGCCGAGCACCGCGACGAGGATTGTGTTGAGGAGGCCGACGAGGATGGCGCGGCCGAAGGTCGAGTTCGCCGAGAATTCGATCAGCGACTGGGCGACGTCGAAGCCGCTGCGGCCGTTGAGGAACCCGAAGCCCGACGAGATGTTGGCCCTGCGCAGGTTCTCGGCCGTGTTGCCGACGATCCACCAGACGAACAGCGCCAGCGCGGCGGCGACGAGGATCTGGTAGATGATGCCCCTGACCTTGGGGTCGTAAAGCCACGACGCGCGCAAAGGCTCGTTCGCGCCCGTGTCATGCACGTTCGACGGGGTAGCCATGCCCTATCCTTCCCGAAGGAGGCGGCCCGGAAGGGGAGTCCTTCCGGGCCGGCGTTTCAGGATCAGCGGAGCGGCGGAGCGTACTGGATGCCGCCCTTGGTCCAGAGCTGGTTCAGGCCGCGGGCGATCTTCAGCGGGCTGCCCTGGCCGATGTTGCGCTCGAAGACCTCGCCGTAGTTGCCGACGCCGGCAACGACATTGGCCACCCATGCGTTGTCGAGGCCGAGGACCTCACCGATCTTGGAATCGGCTTCCTGGCCGAGGATGCGGCGGATTTCCGGATTGTCGGAACCCTTCATCTCCTCGACATTGGCCTGGGTGATGCCGAGCTCCTCGGCCTGGATCAGCGCGAACAGCGTCCACTTGATGATGTCGAACCACTGGTCGTCGCCCTGGCGCACGGCCGGGCCGAGCGGCTCCTTGGAGATGATCTCGGGCAGGACGACGTGCTCGTCGGGGTTGGCGAGCGTCAGGCGCAGCGCGTAGAGGCCGGACTGGTCGGTGGTATAGGCGTCGCAGCGGCCGGCTTCATAGGCGGCGTTGGTCTCGTCGAAGCCCTGGAAGACGACCGGGTTGTACTGCATGTTGTTGGCGGCGAAGTAGTCGGCGAGGTTCAGCTCGGTCGTGGTGCCGGTCTGCACGCAGATCGCCGCGCCCGAAAGCTGCAGCGCCGAGTTGATGCCGGGCAGCTTCGTCGCGTTGATCATGAAGCCCTGGCCGTCATAGTAGTTGACGCCGGTGAAGTTGAAGCCGAGCGAGGTGTCGCGGCTCAGCGTCCAGGTCGTGTTGCGGGCCAGAAGGTCGATCTCGCCCGACTGGAGAGCGGTGAAGCGTTCGGTCGCGTTGGTCGGCACGAAGCGGACCTTCGCCGGATCGTTGAAAATGGCGGCCGCGACCGCGCGGCAGAAGTCGGCGTCGAAGCCCGACCATTGTCCCTGGTCGTTCGGCGCGGCGAAGCCCTGAAGGCCGGTATGCACGCCGCACGCCACTTCACCCTTGGCCTTGACGTCATCCAGCGTGGCGGCCGAGCCCGCCGTGGCCGACAGCGCCAGCGCGGCCGAGCCGAGGATTCCCGTGACCAACTTTTTCATAACCCACTACCCTTTTCTGTTGTGCGGGGCCTGCGCCCCTGTTGTACGGGACGCAGTCCCGAATCGTTCCTCGTGGAAGCGGCAGTGTTTTTCCGGTCGACCCGGTGCCTGACGTCGCAAGCGTTGCGCGCGCTCCACCTCCCACTCACAAAATGTATCGAAAGCGATTATTTGGCCCCGGTCAAGTGCGAATGGGCCGGGCCCCGATACGGGGGAAAATCTTCATTGCCGTATCTGTTTGCGACATGGATCGGCGTGTCTCGCTATTGTGTTTCACGCTGTCCCATGCTCTGCGGCGCGGCTGGCGGTTGCGGGGCCGTGCTGCGGCCGATATGGCTGGCTGGTTCAACGGGATGGTGGCTTCTTCATGAGCGGCGACAGGTACGGCAACAAGGGTGTTCACACGCGGCTGGCGCATATCGGCAACGACCCGCGCGACTTCTTCGGCTTCATCCAGCCGCCGGTCGTGCATGCCTCGACGGTGCTGTTCCCCGACGCCGCCACCATGGCCGCGCGCAACCAGAAATACTACTACGGCACCCACGGCACGCCGACGACCGACGCGCTGACCTCGATGCTCGACGCGCTGGAAGGTTCGGCCGGGACCGTGCTCGTCCCGTCCGGCCTCGCCGCGGTGACGCTGCCGCTGCTCGCCTTTCTCTCGGCCGGCGACCACGTGCTGATCACCGACTCGGTCTATCACCCGACGCGCCGCTTCGCCGATACCGTGCTCGCGCGCATGGGCGTCGAGGTTGCCTATTACGATCCGCTCGTCGGCGCCGGCATCGCGGCGCTGATGAAGGACAACACCAGGGTGGTGTTCACGGAATCGCCCGCCTCCAACACCTTCGAGATGCAGGACATTCCGGCGATCGCCCGCGAGGCGCATGCGCGCGGCGCCGTGGTGATGATGGACAACACCTGGGCGACGCCGCTCTATTTCCGGCCGCTCGACCACGGCGTCGACATCTCCATCCACGCGCTGACGAAATATCCGGCCGGCCATTCCGACGTTCTGCTGGGCGCCGTCTCGGCCAACGAGCGCTGCTGGCGCCGGCTTCACGACACGTACACCGCGCTCGGCTCCTGCGCCTCGCCCGACGACACCTATCAGGTGGTGCGCGGCCTGCGCACCATGGGCGTGCGCCTGGAGCGCCACGGCAAGAGCGCGCTCGAGATCGCGCGCTGGCTGGAGGGCCGCAGCGACGTGGCGCGCGTGCTGCATCCGGCTCTGGAGAGCTTTCCCGGCCATGCGCTGTGGAAGCGCGACTTCTCCGGCACCAGCGGCATCTTCTCCGTGGTGCTGGCCGGCGGCGGCGAGGCCAAGGCGCACGCCTTCCTGAACGCGCTGACGATCTTCGGCCTCGGCTATTCGTGGGGCGGCTACGAAAGCCTCGCCGTGCACGTCCATCTCGGCGACCGCACCGTGCGCACGCAGCAGGACTACGAGGGGCCGGTGATGCGGCTCCAGATCGGCCTCGAGGACGTCGAGGACCTGAAGGCCGACCTCGAGACCGCTCTCGCCGCCGCGGCCAAGGTCTGAAGGCCGCGCCCGGCCTGATCGCCGCGGTCCGATCTCCGGGATGAGACGGGCACGATATTGCCAGCGGACCGGAGCCGGCATAGCCTCGTCGGCGGGATCTTCATCGTCGGGCGGGCTCTCCTGTGCTCACAGGCCTTCTGTTTCTGCAACTGGTCTTCACCGTGCCCGACTCCACCGGGCGCACGTTCACCATCGACCTGGACGACATGAGCGTTCTTCAGGTCTTGAGCGAGACCAGCCAGCTCGTGACGAGCTGCCCGTTCGGCAGCCCGCCTCTCGTGGTGATCGCCTATTCGGAGGATGGCGACGAGCTCGAACGGATCGCGCCCATGTCCGAGGTCGTCATGCTGTTGCAGGTCGACGGCGGCTCCATCCGGGAAATCCCTGCCGTCGCCGTGCCCAACGGCGAAAATGTCTCCATCGTCGCGAGAGAGGACGGAGCGCTGTGGCGCGAGCTGGAGCGCAGCAAGGATGTCGGCATCGAGATCGAGCATGACGGCGAAAGCTATGCGAGCTCCCGGTTCAGCGTCCTCGGGAATTTCGAGGGCGATTCCGTCGCCATACAGATGATGCCCTGCCAGTAGGCGGGCGCAAGGAAATCGCCGTCGCTCGTTTGGTCCATTGTCCACGTCAAAGCATTGCGGCGGCTGTTGCCAATCCTGCACGCCGACGTAATCTGTTCTTCCAGGGGTTTTTCATGGGTGGGCAGATGGACGAGAACCAGCAGGGGCAGGTGGCTGCCGCGGTCGCGGCGCAGATTCAGGCGGAGCAGCAGCTGGTGGCAGCCAGGCTCAACTGGAATCTGACTTTCCAGGGTTTCATGATCGCAAGCTACGCGCTGGTCGCGACGGCGGACGGCTCGGCCCCGGCGCGGCAGTTCATCCACGGCACGATCACGGTGGCCGGCTTCTTCGTCGCCGCGGCGACGCTTGCGGGAATCGTCGCCTCGTCCCGGCAGTCGAACTATCTGAAGGAGCATTGGTTGCGCGTGCTGGGGGCTGACTCGATCTATCCGCGCCCGTTCGCCTCGGGAAACGGCTCCCTGCTGGGCCGCCTTCCGGCCCGGGTCATATGCTGGGCCTTGATGCTGATGTGGGTTGTGCTGATGGCCGCGGGCGCCGGGCTGTTCTAGCGGGCGTTTGGGTGGCCGGCAGAACGGTTACAGGCCGCGTGAAAAAACGTGATCCGGCCTCGGGCCTTCATGAGCATTTCAGGAGCAAGGGCTGCGGGCCGGGCGGGATAGACGCTCGTCTGCCGTTTCGTTGGCCGATGAGAGAAATCGGGAAAATCCCATCGTTCGCCGTTACCGCCGTGCCCGATTGACGCGGCCCGCAGCCGTTCCGGCCTGCCGAAGCACGACCGGAAAGGCGAGCGTTTCCGCTTTTTCCGCGAATCGCCGAAACGCTCAATCTTGATATTTTGCGCCATTCCGGAGGGAGAAGGTGCGCCGCACCTTTCCCGGAATTGCCCTAGTGTTGGTGCTCGGGCATCGATTTCAGCTGGTCCTTGGTCCAGCCGGTGACGGCATGCACTTCCCCGTCCTCGTCGCGCATGAAGTCGAGTTCGCTGGCGGAGATGGCGACGGGCTTCGCGCCGATGCCGAGGAAGCCGCCGACGTCGATGATCACCTCGCTGC
>JACZJD010000086.1 GCA_014860725.1 Aquamicrobium sp. | reverse complement strand
GGTGCGCGGCGAGGTCTACATGCGCCGCGACGACTTCCTCGCGCTCAATGCGCGGATGGCGGAGGAGATGGGCCGCACCTTCGCCAACCCGCGCAACTTCGCCGCCGGCAGCCTCAGGCAGAAGGACCCCGAGGTGACGCGCTCGCGGCCGCTGAAGTTCTTCGCCTATGCCTGGGGCGAGGTGTCGGAGCCGCTGGCCGAGACCCAGTACGAGGCGGTGCAGCATCTCGGCCGCTGGGGGTTCCCTGTCAACCCGCACATGGCGCTGTGCCACTCGCTCGAGGACATGCTCGCCCGCTACCGGGAGATCGAGGCCGAGCGGGCGAGCCTGCCCTACGACATCGACGGCGTCGTCTACAAGGTCGACCGGCTCGACCTCCAGGAGCGCCTCGGCTTCCGCTCGCGCAGCCCGCGCTGGGCGACGGCGCACAAGTTCCCGGCCGAGAAGGCGACGACGGTTCTGCGCGCCATCGAGATCCAGGTCGGCCGCACCGGCGCGCTGACGCCGGTGGCGCGGCTGGAGCCGGTGACGGTCGGCGGCGTGGTCGTCACCAACGCGACGCTGCACAACGAGGACTATATCCGCGGCATCGGCAACGACGGCAGCCCGATCCGCGAGGGCAGGGACATCCGCGTCGGCGACACGGTGCTGGTGCAGCGGGCGGGCGACGTCATCCCGCAGGTGCTCGACATCGTGCCGGAGCTGCGGCCGGCCGATTCGGCCCCTTACGTCTTTCCCGACACCTGCCCGGCCTGCGGCAGCCATGCCGTGCGCGAGGAGGGCGAGGCGGTGCGGCGCTGCACCGGGGGGCTCGTCTGCCCGGCGCAGGCGGTGGAGCGCATCCGCCATTTCGTGTCGCGCAACGCCTTCGACATCGAGGGGCTGGGCGAGAAGCAGATCGAGTTCTTCTTCAACCATCCCGACCCGTCGCTGGCGATCCGCTCGCCGGCCGACATCTTCACGCTGCAGGACCGGCAGCGCACCTCGCTCGCCAAGCTCGAGAACATCGACGGCTTCGGGCAGGTCTCGGTCAGGAAGCTCTACGCGGCGATCGAGGACCGGCGGCAGGTGCCGCTGCACCGCTTCCTGTTCGCGCTCGGCATCCGCCATATCGGCGAGACCAACGCCAAGCGGCTGGCGCGGCACTACCTGTCGTTCGAGGCGCTGCGGGAGGGCGCGGGCGCCGCGGTGCCGCCGCAGGGCAAGGGCGACCCCGGTAACGCCGAGTGGCAGGAGCTCACCGGCATCAACGGCATCGGCGCGACCGTGGCGCAGGCGCTGGTCGAGTTCTTCGCCGAGGCGCACAACATCGAGGCGCTCGACAGGCTGCTCGACAAGGTGACGCCGCTCGACGAGGAGCCGATGGGCGAGGTGTCGTCGCCCGTCGCCGGTAAGACGGTGGTGTTCACCGGCGCGCTGGAGCGCATGTCGCGCGACGAGGCCAAGGCCATGGCCGAGCGGCTGGGGGCCAAGGTGGCCGGCTCCGTGTCGAAGAAGACCGACCTGGTGGTGGCCGGCCCCGGCGCGGGGTCGAAGCTCAAGCAGGCGACCGAGCTCGGCATCGAGGTGATCGACGAGGACCAGTGGTTCGAGCGCGTCGGATCGTCATGAAGCCTTGATCGTTGGCTCAATCGAATTGATGTGACAGGTGAGCGACGCTGACCTAAACACCGGCCTTCGTGAAGGAGGCCCGATGACCGTCGCCGACAGGACAGAGCCGAAGCCCGGCCCGCTCGCCGATTTCGCCGACGGGGCGCGGCGCAGCCTGCCCGTCGCCCTCGCTTCGGCGCCGTTCGGCCTGCTGTTCGGCGCGCTCGCCATCCAGAACGGCCTGAGCGTGAGCGATACGGTTCTGATGAGCGCGGCCCTCTTCGCCGGCGCCAGCCAGCTCGTGGGCCTCGATCTGCTCGGCCAGAAGATCGCGCCCTGGGTGATCGTGCTGTCGATCTTCGCCGTCAATTTCCGCCATGTGCTCTATTCGGCGGCGCTGGGCCGCCGTCTCGCGCACTGGACCCCGGCCCAGCGCGCTTTCGGCTTCTTCTTCCTCACCGATCCCCAATATGCCGAGAGCGAGAAGAAGGCGCGGACCGGCGACCTGTCCTTCGCCTGGTACATGGGCTTCGCGTGTCTCATTTACGGGTGCTGGGTGGCGGAGGCGCTGATCGGCGCGGTGTTCGGCAATCTGGTTCCCGACTCGTATGCCCTCGGCATCGATTTCATGCTGCCGATCTATTTCCTCGGCCTGGTGATGGATTTTCGCAAGCGGCCGCTGTGGCTGCCGATCGTCGGCATGAGCGCGGCGGCGTCCATTGCGGCCTACTACCTCGTCGGGTCGCCGTGGCACGTCTCGATCGGCGCGATAGCCGGCGTGGCGCTCGCCGCCGCGCTGACGCCGGGACGACGGGAGGCCGGGCGATGAGCACGACGATGTGGATCATCGTCGCCGGCGCGCTGGTGACGTATCTCACCCGCATCGGCGGGCATCTGGTGCTGTCGCGCTTCCAGCGCATCCATCCGCGCGTCGAGGCGGCGCTCGACGCGGTTCCCGCCGCGGTGCTGACCACGCTGGTCGCGCCGGCCGCCACCACGGGCGGCCCCGCGGAATGGGTCGCCCTCGCCGTTGCCGGCGTCGTGGCGCTGCGCGGCAGCCTGATAACGATGTTCGTCGCCGGCGCGGCGGTGCTGATCCTGCTGCGCAACCTGCCGCTATAGCGGCGCGGTCGCCGCCTCCAGCCACGCCAGCACCTCGCCGTCGACCATCGGCCCGATCTCTTCCAGCACCCGCGCGTGGTAGGCGTCGAGCCAGGCACGCTCGGCCGGGTCGAGAAGGTCGGCGCGGATCAGACTGCGGTCGAAGGGCGCGAGCGTCAGCGTCTCGAAGGCATGCATGGCGATGTCGCCGCCCGGCACCGGCTCGGCCGGCCTGACGACGATCAGGTTCTCCAGCCGGATGCCGTAGCCGCCGGTCTTGTAGTAGCCCGGCTCGTTGGACAGGATCATGCCGGCCATGAGCGGCTGGGTGCCGGTCCTGGCGATGCGCTGCGGCCCCTCGTGCACGGAGAGGAACGAGCCGACGCCGTGGCCAGTGCCGTGGGCGTAGTCAAGGCCCTTCTGCCACAGCGCGTGCCGCGCGATGGCGTCGATGTCGCAGCCGCGCGTGCCGGCGGGAAAGCGCAGCGTCGAGATCGCGATCATCCCCTTGAGCACGAGCGTCGCGCGCTCGCGCATCTCCTCGTCCGGCCGGCCGATCGCGACGGTGCGAGTGATGTCGGTGGTGCCGTCCTGATACTGGCCGCCGGAATCGACCAGATAGAGCTCGCCGGCTTCCAGCTTGCGGTTGGTGGCCGTGGTGACGCGGTAGTGGACAATGGCGCCGTTCGGCCCGGCGCCGGAGATGGTGTCGAAGGAGATGTCGCGCAGCGGCATCTGCGTCTCCTCGCCGGTGCGGCGGCGAAAGCCCTCCAGCGCCCGGACGGCGGCGATCTCGTCCACCGCGCCCGGCTCCTGCGCGTCGAGCCAGTGCAGGAACTTCGCCATCGCGGCGCCGTCGCGGCGGTGGGCGGCGCGGCTTCCGGCTAGCTCGGCCTCGTTCTTGACCGCGCGCGGCAGGCGGGCGGGGTCGGCGAGCCGCACGACAGTGCCGCCATTGTCCTCGACGATCATGCGCAGCTTCTCGGCGGCGAGCGCCGGATCGAGCGCGATCCTGCCG
>JACZJD010000598.1 GCA_014860725.1 Aquamicrobium sp. | reverse complement strand
GGATGGCTGTTGCGGCTGCCGGGGCGACGGGGCCTCGACCGCGGCCGGCCTTGCCGGCACGAACTCGGTCTCTATCACCGTGATCGCGGCGAGCAGCGTCTCGCGCCGGCGGGCGGCGACGGCCTGCGTCATGTTCGGATTGGTCTCGAGCGCGCGGTCGAGCGCGCCGAACGCCGAGCGATAGACCTTTTCCCGAAAGGCCCGGTCGGTCGGGTCGCCCTTGGCGAAGGCGGTCCTTATCGCTTTCTCGATCGAATCCATCGGCTCTGACGCTTGCGTGTCGGATTTGCATCGTTAGCCGCAGCGGGCCGTTCAATCAATCGCGCTCGGCAATCACGCTCGGCAATCGAGTGTCGGCAATCGCGGGTTGGCAATCGCGGTTGCCTCGGCAATGCGATCTGCTAAAGGTGACGTTTACGAAAACGTCAATCGTGAGGGGAGACGAGATGGCACTGCCGGACATCCTGAAGCAGAACCTTCGCATTCCGGTGGTGGGATCGCCGCTGTTCATCATCTCGCACCCGCCGCTGGTTCTGGCCCAGTGCAAGGCCGGCATCGTCGGCTCCTTCCCGGCGCTGAACGCGCGGCCGCATTCGCAGCTCGACGAGTGGCTGGCGGAGATCACCGAGACGCTCGCCGACCACGACGCGAAGAACCCGGACGCGAAGGCCGCGCCCTTCGCCGTCAACCAGATCGTGCACAAGTCCAACGACCGGCTGGAGCAGGACCTGGCGCTGTGCGTCAAATACAAGGTGCCGATCGTCATCACCTCGCTCGGCGCGGTGCCCGAGGTCAACGCGGCCGTCCACTCCTACGGCGGCATCGCGCTGCACGACATCATCCACGACCGCCACGCCCGCAAGGCGATCGAGAAGGGCGCGGACGGGCTGATCGCGGTGGCCGTCGGCGCCGGCGGCCATGCCGGCACGCTTTCCCCCTTCGCGCTGGTGCAGGAAATCCGCCGCTGGTTCGACGGGCCGCTGCTGCTGTCGGGCGCCATCGCCAATGGCGGCGCCATCCTCGCCGCGCAGGCGATGGGCGCGGACCTCGCCTATATTGGCTCGCCCTTCATCGCCACGCACGAGGCGCGCGCCGTCGATGCCTACAAGCAGATGATCGTCGACTCGAAGGCCGCCGACATCGTCTACTCCAACCTTTTCACCGGCGTTCACGGCAACTATCTCAAGGGCTCCATCGCCGCCGCCGGCATGGACCCCGACAACCTGCCGGAATCCGACCCTTCCAAGATGGATTTCGGCGGCGACAAGACCAAGGCGTGGAAGGACATCTGGGGCTGCGGCCAGGGCATCGGCGCGGTCGACGCCGTGACCGGCGCGGCCGAGCTGGTCGAGCGCCTTGCCACCGAATACGAGGCGGCGCGGCGGCGTCTGGCTCTCTAGGGCCGGCAACTCTCGCCTCAATCCAAAGGGCCTGCGGCTTGCGAAGCGGCGGGCCTTTTCCTTGAGCTGGCCGGCTTCGGCCCGCCTAGGCGCGTAAGTCGCTGCTTACACGCTGCTCAGCAGCAGGCTCGTCTCGCTGTTGGAGACGCCGTCGATCATCCGCACCTCGCGCAGCACGCGGTCGAAATCCGACAGGCTTGCCGCGCGGATGTCGGCGACCAGATCCCAGTTGCCGTTTGTGGTGTGCAGCGACGAGATTTCGGGGATGCCGCGCAGCTTGCGGATCACCTGCGTCGTCGAGCGGCCGACCACCTCGATCATCATCACCGCGCGCACGGTGCGCTCGTCGTAGTCGTCGCGCACCCGCGCGGTGAAGCCGAGCAGCGTGCCGGTCTCGACCAGCCGCTCGAGGCGGTTGTTGACCGTGCCGCGCGCGACGCCGAGCGCGGCAGCGAGCTTGGACAGCGAGGCGCGGCCGTCGACGCGCAGATGCGCGATGATGCGGCGGTCGAGCGCGTCGGGAATGTATTTGGCGGTGTCCATCGGCCCGGTGTTCATCGGTATTGGCGGAAATCGCATTTCGATTGGGCATTCTGCGCAGTTCGATGCCGAGATCAACATAATGTTGTGATTTCGGCGGCCGGGACGGCAGGGCTACGATGAGGCGGCAGCGAAAGGAGCTTCCGATGCCGCAGACGCCGTCCGACAAGGCCCTCATTCCCTTCGTCAGCGTCGAGAACATGATGCAGCTCGTCCACCATGTCGGCATCGAGACGATGCTGGCGGAGCTCGCCGACGTGATCGAGGAGGATTTCCGCCGCTGGGAGGCCTTCGACAAGACGCCGCGCATCGCCTCGCATTCGCGCGAGGGCGTGATCGAGCTGATGCCGACCTCGGACGGCGACATCTACGCCTTCAAATATGTCAACGGCCACCCGAAGAACATGGCCGAGGGCCTGCAGACCGTGACCGCCTTCGGCCTGCTGGCCGAGGTGTCGACCGGCTATCCGGTGCTGCTCGCGGAGATGACGCTGCTGACGGCGCTGCGCACCGCCGCCACCTCGGCCATGGCCGCCCGCCATCTCGCCCCCAAGGGGGCGAAGACGATGGCGATCATCGGCAACGGCGCGCAGGCCGAGTTCCAGGCGCTGGCGATGAAGGCGGTCGTCGGCATCGAGGCGGTGCGCCTCTACGACATCGACCCGCGCGCGACGCAGAAGACCGTGCGCAACCTCGCCGGCTGCGGCCTCGGCGTCGTCGCCTGCTCCTCGGCGCAGGCCGCCGTCGAGGGCGCCGGCATCATCACCACCTGCACGGCCGACAAGCAGTTCGCCACCATCCTCAGCGACAACATGGTCGGCGCCGGCGTCCATCTCAACGCCATCGGCGGCGACTGCCCCGGCAAGACCGAGCTTCACCGCGACATCCTGCTGCGCGCCGACACCTTCGTCGAATACCCGCCGCAGACGCGCATCGAGGGCGAAATCCAGCAGATGGACCCCGGCTATCCGGTGACGGAGCTGTGGCGGGTGGTGACCGGCGCGACCCAGGGCCGGCGCAGCGACGGCCAGATCACCCTCTTCGACAGCGTCGGCTTCGCCATCGAGGATTTTTCCGCGCTGCGCTATGTGCGTGAGCGGCTGAAGGGCACCGGTTTCTGCCAGGAGATCGACATCATCGCCGATCCCGACGACCCGCGCGACCTCTTCGGCATGCTCCAGCGCGCCCGGGACTGACGGCGGACGATCCGGGCTCCGTTTATCCGGACCGCGCCCATGCCTTCGGGCCGAAAAGAAAGCGGCCGCTGCCCTCCCAGACAGCGGCCGCGGCCTCCCCGTTGGCCAGTTCCGCAGGAAGGCTCTTGTCTCAGTCTCTTCTGTTCTGTCGGTTTGTGATGAGGTCGTCGACGACGCCTGGGTCGGCGAGGGTTGATGTGTCGCCGAGTGCGGCGAAGTCGTCCTCGGCGATCTTTCTGAGGATGCGGCGCATGATCTTGCCCGAGCGCGTCTTGGGCAGGCCCGGCGCGAACTGGATCAGGTCCGGCGAGGCGATCGGCCCGATCTCCTTGCGCACATGCGCCACCAGCTCCCTGCGCAGCGCGTCCGAGCCCTCCTCGCCCGCCATCAGCGTGACGTAGCAGTAGATGCCCTGCCCCTTGAGGTCGTGCGGATAGCCCACCACCGCGGCCTCCGACACCTTCTCGTGCGCCACCAGCGCCGATTCCACCTCGGCCGTGCCCATGCGGTGGCCCGACACGTTGATCACGTCGTCGACCCGCCCGGTGATCCAGTAGTAGCCGTCCTCGTCGCGGCGGCAGCCGTCGCCGGTGAAGTACTTGCCGGGATAGGTCGAGAAATAGGTCTGGATGAAGCGCTCGTGGTCGCCGTAGACCGTGCGCATCATGCCCGGCCACGGCTGGGCGATGCACAGATTGCCCGACCCCGGCCCCTCGAGCACGGTGCCCTCGCCGTCGACGATCTGCGGCACCACGCCGAAGAACGGCAGCGTCGCCGAGCCCGGCTTCAGGTCCCACGCCCCGGCGAGCGGCGTGATCAGGATGCCGCCGTTCTCGGTCTGCCACCAGGTGTCGACGATCGGGCAGCGCGCGTCGCCCACCGTGTTGAAGTACCATTCCCACGCTTCCGGGTTGATCGGCTCGCCCACCGAGCCGAGCACCCGCAGCGAGGCGCGCGACGTCTTCCTCACCCACTCGTCGCCCGCCCCCATCAGCGCCCGGATCGCCGTCGGCGCGGTGTAGAAGATCGACACCGCGTGCTTGTCCACCACCTCCCAGAACCGCGACGGCGACGGATAGTTCGGCACCCCCTCGAACATCAGCGTCGTCGCGCCGTTGGCGAGCGGGCCGTAGAGGATGTAGCTGTGACCCGTCACCCAGCCGACATCGGCCGTGCACCAGTAGACCTCGCCGTCGCGGTAGTCGAACACGTACTGGTGCGTCAGCGACACGTGCACGAGATAGCCGCCGGTCGTGTGCAGCACGCCCTTGGGCTTGCCGGTCGAGCCGGAGGTGTAGAGGATGAACAGAGGGTCCTCCGCGTTCATCGCCTCGGCCGGGCAGTCGGCGGCGACGCTCGCCGTCTCCTCCTCCATCCAGAAGTCGCGGCCCGGCGCCCAGCCGATCTTGCCCCCGGTGCGGCGCACCACCAGCACCTTCCTCACCAGCACGTGCTGGCGGGCGGCGATGTCGATCGCCTTGTCGGTGTTGTCCTTGAGCGGCACCGGCTTGCCGCCGCGCACGCCCTCGTCGGCGGTGATGACGAAGGTCGACTGGGCATCGACGATGCGGCCGGCCAGCGAATCCGGCGAGAAGCCGCCGAACACAACCGAATGCACCGCGCCGATGCGCGTGCACGCCAGCATCGCATAGGCCGCCTCCGGGATCATCGGCATGTAGATCGTCACCCGGTCGCCCTTCGCCACCCCGTGCTTCTTCAGCACGTTGGCGAAGCGGCAGACATGGCCGTGCAGCTCCCGATAGGTGATGTGCCGGTCCTGCGCGGGGTCGTCGCCCTCCCAGATGATCGCCACCTGCTCGCCGCGTGTCGCCAGATGCCGGTCGATGCAGTTGTAGGAGACGTTGAGCTCCCCGTCCTCGAACCACCTGATCGACACGTCGCCCTCGAACGAGGCGTTCTTCACCTTCGTGTACGGCTTGAACCAGTCAAGCCGCCTGCCATGCTCCCCCCAGAAGCCGTCCGGGTCCGAAACGCTGCGCCCATACCACAAACGATACGTCTCAAGGTCAATCTGCGTATCAGAAACCCAGCTTTCTTCAACACGGTGAACACGAGTGTCCGACATTACTTCCTCCTTCGCGGCGCCCCCCCGCAGGCACGCGCGGTCATATTGCGAGGTATTCGTTCCTCAATTGCGGGTTGTCGAGCAGCTCCTTCGCCGTGCCGGTGAACACGATCTGCCCCGTATCCATGATGACGGCGCGGTCGGAAAGACGCAATGCCGCAACGGCATTCTGCTCCACGATCACCGAGGTGATGCCGAGCTCCTTGATCTCGTTGAGGATGCCCTCGATCTCGTGGACGATGACCGGCGCCAGCCCCTCATAGGGCTCGTCGAGGAGCAGCAGCTTCAGGTCGCGGGCGAGCGCGCGGGCGATGGCCAGCATCTGCTGCTCGCCGCCCGACAGCGTCGTGCCCTCCTGCTTGCGACGCTCGGCCAGACGCGGGAAGTGGCCGTAGATGCGGTCGAGGTCCCAGCCGATGCCGGGCGAGACCTGCGACAGGATCAGGTTCTCCTCCACGGTCAGGCCCTGGATGATGCGCCGGTCCTCGGGCACGAGCTGGATGCCGGCGCGCGCGGCCTCGTGCGCCTTCATCTGGTGGATGGGCTGGCCGTCGAGCCAGATCTCGCCCTGATGCAGCGCCGGGTCGTCGAGCCGCGCGATGGTGCGCAGCGTCGAGGTCTTGCCGGCGCCGTTGCGGCCGAGAAGCGCCAGGATCTCGCCGTGCTGGATCTCGATGCTCACGCCCTGAACGATGTAGCTCTCGCCGTAATAGGCGTGGATGTCGCGCGCGCTGAAAAGGGGCGCGCCGGTGGTCGCGGCCGTGGCCGGGCCGCTGTCGATTGCCAGTGCGCTCATCAGTGCGCTCCTCCGAGATAGGCTTCCTGCACGCGCGGGTCGCCGCGCACCTGGTCGGGCAGGCCTTCCGCGATGATGCGGCCGCCGGCCAGAACCGTGATCTTGTCGGCCAGCGAGAACACGACATGCATGTCGTGCTCGATGATGACCTTGGTCATGCCGCGGCTCTTGATCTTCTTCAGAAGCTCGATGGTGGTGTTGGTGTCGTGGCGGCTCATGCCCGCCGTCGGCTCGTCGAGCAGGAGCAGGCGCGGCTTCTGGATCAGGCACATGCCGAGCTCCAGCCGCCGCTTGTCGCCGCGCGACAGCGCGCCGGCATGCGCCTCGCGCAGGTGGATCAGACCGACGTCCTCCAGCATGTGCTCGGCCTCCTCGCGGATGCCCTTCTCGCTCTCGACCGAGCGCAGCATGTTGATCTTGAAGGCGCCGTCGCGGCGGGCGAAGGCCGGCGTCATCACGTTCTGGAGCACCGAGAGATCGGCGAAGATCTCCGGCGTCTGGAACACGCGCGAGATGCCGAGCTGGTTGATCTCGTGCGGGGCCTTGCCGGTCAGGATGGTGCCGTCGAAGATGACGGCGCCGCTCGACGGCGGGATGCGGCCGATGATGACGTTGAGCAGCGTCGACTTGCCGGCGCCGTTGGGGCCGATGATCGCGTGCGTCTTGCCTTCCTCGACCTGGAGGTCGACGTCGGACAGGGCGCGCAGGCCGCCGAAGTTCTTCTGCACGTCGGCGACGTGGAGAACGACATTTTCCCTGGTCTGCATTTGCATGATGCGTTCTCCTATTCCGCCGCCTGGGCGCCGACCTGGCGGGCGCGCTTCGAGCCGTTCCCCATCCGGCCGATCCAGGCCGCGACGCGGCGTGCGCCTTCCATGAGGCCGCCGGGCAGGAACACGACGATCAGCACGAAGACGAGGCCGAGCGACAGGTGCCAGCCCTCGCCGACGAATTTCGAGCTGATGGTGACCGCGACCTCCCGGACCCCGTCGGGCAGGAAGCTGTAGAAGCTGTTGAGGACGTTGGCGTTGAACGACGAGAAGATGTTCTCGAAGTACTTGATGATCCAGGCGCCGAGCACCGGCCCGACCAGCGTGCCGACGCCGCCGAGGATGGTCATCAGCACCACCTCGCCCGAGGCGGTCCAGCGCATGCGCTCCGCGCCGGCCAGCGGGTCGGTGACCACGAGCAGCGCACCGGCGAGACCGGCGAGCATGCCGGAGATGACGAAGGCGCTGAGCGTGTAGGGCCGCGTGTTGAAGCCGGTGTAGTTCATGCGGTTCTGGTTCGACTTGATGCCCTTGAGCATCAGGCCGAACGGCGAATTGGTGATCCGCATCGCCAGCAGGAAGGTGGCGAGCAGGAAGAAGGCCGAGAAGTAGAAGCCGTTCCACCCTCCGAGCGACATGCCGAACAGGCTCGGCACCGGCATTCCCGGCGCCGGGTCGAAGAACAGGCGGTCGAGATAGCGCGGGTCGGCGATGGCCATGCGCAGGCCGGTCTCGCCGTTGGTGATCGGGGTGAGCACCGAATAGGCGAGGTTGTAGCACATCTGCGCGAAGGCGAGCGTCAGGATCGAGAAGTAGATGCCCGAACGCCGCAGCGAGACGTAGCCGATGGCGAGCGCGAACACGCCCGAGACGACGAGCGCGAAAAGGAGCGCCGGGACCGCGTTGAGGCTGAGCAGCTTGAACGACCACATCGCGGCATAGGAGCCGACGCCGAAGAAGGCGGCGTGGCCGAACGACAGGTAGCCGGTGAGGCCGAACAGGATGTTGAAGCCGATGGCGAAGATGCCGAAGATCATGAAACGCTGCAGAAGGTCCGGATAGGCCGCCCCGAACGGGGTGGCCAGGATCGGCAGCAGCAGCACCACCGCCGAGAAGCCGGCGAAGAGGATGAGGTCGTTGCGCGACATGAAGCTGGTCATTTAGGCCTCCATCACGCCGCGCCGGCCCATCAGTCCACGAGGACGCACGAGCAGGATGACGACGGCGACGAGGTAGATGATGATCTGGTCGATGCCGGGGAAGATCGCCTTCACCTGGGTCATCGAGGCGAAGGACTGCAGGATGCCCAGCAGGAAGCCGGCGGCGACGGCGCCGGGCAGCGAGCCCATGCCGCCCACCACGACCACGACGAAGGATATGACGAGGAACTCCATGCCGAGCGTGTAGTTCGGCGGCAGGAGCGGCGTGTACATCACGCCGGCCATGCCGGCGACGATGGCGGCGATGCCGAACATGACGGTGAAGCGGCGGTCGATGTTGATGCCGAGCAGGCCCACGGTCTCGCGGTCGGCCATGCCGGCGCGGACCACCATGCCGAAGGTGGTGAACTGCAGGAAGGCGAACACCGCCCCGATGATGGCGACCGAGAACAGGAAGTAGATCAGGCGCCACAGCGGATAGGTGATGACGCCGGCCTGCATGCCGAGCCAGGCGCCGATGTCGGCGGCGCCGCGCAGGTCGGTCGGCATCGGCTGGGGATGCGGATTGGGGCCGAAGGTCGCCTTGACGAGCTCGCCGATCACGATGGCGAGGCCGAAGGTGACGAGGATCTGCTCCGCATGCGGCCGCTTGTAGAAGAACTTGATGAGCCCGCGCTCCATGGCCACGCCGACGAGCAGCATGACCGGCACGGCGAGCAGCAGCGACAGCGGCACCGAATAGTTGACGAGGACCGCGCCGAAATCGCCGAACCAGGCCTGCACCAGCGGCTCGCGGATTTCGAGCGGCTGCCCCCACGGCGACAGCTTTTCCGGATCGATGGTGACCGTCTGCAGCGTCAGAAGCTGCCGGAAAGCCACGGCGCAGAAAGCGCCCAGCATGAACAGGGCGCCGTGGGCGAAGTTGACGACGCCGAGCGTGCCGAAAACGATGGTCAGTCCGAGCGCGATCAGCGCGTAGGCGCTGCCCTTGTCGAGACCGTTCAGGAATTGCAGGAAAATGACTTCAAACATGGCCGGCCTCCCGGACCGTCTTCAGCATGTTGAGCGAAGCCCGCCCCGCCGCGCGGGCGGCAGGGCGGACGTTTCGTCAGGACAGCCTCAGTTGCACTGCGGGACCGGCTCTGCCGGGCCGAGCTCGCCGCCGAAGATGGACGGATCGTAGGTCGTGACCTCGCGCGAGACCTCCTGGACGACGTCGAGCACGTCGAACTGGCTGGTCGGGTTCTCGTTGCCGCGCACCACCAGCACTGACTTCATGCACTGGTGGTCCTCGGCGCGGTAGAGCGTGGCACCGTTGCCCATGCCGTCGAACTCGAAGCCCTCCAGCGCCTTGATGACTTCCGGCGGATAGAAGGTGCCGGCCCGCTCGACCGCGTCGGCATAGAGCAGCGCCTGGACATAGGCCGTGTGCGCGGCCTGCGAGGGCGGCGAGCCGTAGGCGGCGCCGAACGACTTGGTGAAGGCCTGCGAGCCCTCGTCCTGCAGGTTCCAGTGCCAGTTCGAGGTGCCGAAGATGCCCTTGATGTTCTCGCCCGCGCCCTTGGCCATCAGCTCGGAGAACAGCGGCACGACGATCTCGAACTGCTTGCCGTTGGCCTGGCGGTCGCGCATGCCGAACTGCACGGCCTGGGTCAGCGAGTTGACCATGTCGTTGCCGTAGTGGTTGAGGATCAGCACATCGGCGCCGGAATTCAGGACGGGCGTGAGGAACTGCGAGTAGTCGCCGGCGCCGAGCGGCGTGCGGACGGTGGCGACGGTCTCCCAGCCGAGTTCCTCGGTCGCGGCCTTGATCGATTCTTCCTGCGTCCAGCCCCAGGTGTAGTCGGCGGT
>JACZJD010000597.1 GCA_014860725.1 Aquamicrobium sp. | reverse complement strand
ATGGACCGCAGCACGGCGACCTACACCCATATGGGCGGCGAGGGCGCCAACTGGATCGGCCAGGCGCCCTACGTGCCGACGCGCCACGTGTTCCAGAACCTCGGCGACGGCACCTATTTCCATTCCGGCCTGCTCGCCATCCGCGCCGCGGTCGCCGCGCGCGTCAACATCACCTACAAGATCCTGTTCAACGACGCGACGGCGATGACCGGCGGCCAGCGCCACGACGGCACGCTCAACCCGCAGCGCATCACCCACCAGATCCGCGCCGAGGGCGTCGAGCGCATCGCCGTCGTCTCCGACGACATCGACAAATATGCCGGGCAGGAGCCGTTCGCCGCCAACGTCACCGTCCACCACCGCGACGAGCTCGATGCGGTGCAGCGCGAGCTGCGCGAGGTCGAGGGCGTGTCGGCCATCGTCTACGACCAGACCTGCGCGGCCGAGAAGCGCCGCCGCCGCAAGCGCGACCCGCAGCCGCGCGTCGAGCGCCGCGTCATCATCAACGAGCTGGTCTGCGAGGGCTGCGGCGACTGCTCGAAGAAGTCGAACTGCCTCTCCGTCACCCCGGTCGAGACCGAGTTCGGCCGCAAGCGCCGCATCGACCAGTCGTCGTGCAACGAGGACTTTTCCTGCGTCAAGGGCTTCTGCCCGTCCTTCGTCACCATCGAGGGCGTGAAGCCGCGCCGGCCGAAGAACGTCGATCCGCGCGCTATTGCCCAACGGCCGATCGCCGAGCCGGCGCCGCTCGCGCTCGACCGGCCGTGGAACGTGCTCGTCACCGGCATCGGCGGCACCGGCGTCATCACCATCGGCGCCATCCTCGCCATGGCCGCGCATCTGGAAGGCAAGGGCTGCTCCACCCTCGACATGGCCGGCATGGCGCAGAAGGGCGGCCCGGTGACGACGCATCTGCGCTTCGCGCCGCAGCCGGCCGACCTCCACGCCGTGCGCATCTCGACGCGGGCGGCCGACGTGGTGCTGGGCTGCGACCTCGTGGTGGCCGCCGGCAAGGAGGCGCTCTCCGTCATCGGCAAGGGGCGCACCCGCGTCGTGCTCAACTCGCAGGAGACCATCACCGGCGCCTTCATCCGCGACCCGGATTTCAGGGTGCAGGGCCTCGGCCTCGCCGACATCGTCCGCGACGTCGCCGGCCGCGAGCAGGTCGAGACCGTGGCCGCGACGCAGCTCGCCACGAGCCTCTTGGGCGATTCCATCGCCACCAACCTGTTCATGGTCGGCTATGCCTGGCAGCGCGGGCTGATCCCCGTGGCCGCATCCAGCATCGACCGCGCCATCGCGCTCAACGGCGCGGCGGTGGAGCTCAACCGCACCGCCTTCCGCCTCGGCCGGCTCGCCGCCGCCGACCCGGCGGCCATCGAGGCGCTGATGCCGAAGCGCGAGGCGCAAACCGCGCCGGAGCCGCAGTCGCTCGACGAGATCGTCGCCCGCCGCGTGGCCTTCCTCACCGCCTACCAGAACGCGCGCTATGCCGGCCGCTATGCCGATTTCGTCGAGCAGGTGCGCCGCCGCGAGAAGACGGTGACGGGCGCGGAAGGGCCTCTGTCGGAGGCCGTCGCCCGCTACCTGTTCAAGCTCATGGCCTACAAGGACGAGTACGAGGTGGCGCGGCTCTACACCGACGGCTCGTTCCGCCGCCAGCTCGCCGAGACCTTCGACGGCGACGGCCGGATGACCTTCCACCTGTCGCCGCCGCTGCTGGCGCGGAAGGACCCCCATACGGGCGAGCCGGCCAAGATGGCGTTCGGCCCGTGGATGATGGCCGCCTTCGGCGTGCTGGCGAAGTTCAGGGGCCTGCGCGGCACCGCGCTCGATCCCTTCGGCTACACGGCCGAACGCCGCACCGAGCGGGCGCTGATCGAGGAATACCGCCGCCACGTCGAGGCGGCGCTGGCGACGCTGACGCGCGACGGCCATGCCCGGGCCGTGGCCGTCGCCGAGGTGCCGGAGCAGATCCGCGGCTACGGCCCGGTCAAGGAGCGCAGCATCGAGGCAGCCCGTCGGGTGTGGCGCGACCTCGAGAACGGAGCGATCCGGCCGCCGCTCGCCATGGTGGCGGAATAGCGGTCCGGGAAAAGCCCGCAGCGGCTTTCCCGCCGCGGCGCCCGAAGGCCCGCCGGAAGAGCGGGAAGAAGGAGAATGCCGGCCGGGGCGAGGGCAGTCGAGATCGATCGCTCGCCACCGCCGTCATCCCGGCCGAGCGGAGCGAGAGCCGGGACCTATTGAGCAGCGGGGCCGGGTGGTGGGTTGGCGGGGCAGCCCTGACA
>JACZJD010000596.1 GCA_014860725.1 Aquamicrobium sp. | reverse complement strand
GACGATGACCTTGCGGCCGGCCTGGTCGGCGACGGAGCGGGCGATCTCGGCCGCCTTGCGGTTCAGCGCGTGCACCCGGTCCTGCGCGTGGTGCAGCTTGAGGCGGTGGCGGGTGCCGCCGAAGGAGTTGGTGAGGATGATATCGGCCCCGGCATCGATAAAGCCCCGATGCAGCGCCGCGACCCGCTCGGGGTGTGCCTCGTTCCACAGCTCGGGCGCCTCGCCCGCTTCCAGCCCCATGGCGAAGAGGTTGGTGCCGGTGGCGCCGTCGGCGAGAAGGACGCCCTTTTCGGCGAGCAGCGCCGCGATCGGATTGGTCATGGCAACGGGTCCGGGAAAACAATGAATGAAATAAGCATATAAAGAAATGATTATATCAAATCAACGGCCGTGCTCATGACGGCGGCCATTTGGTGCCGGGCGATCTGACGGCGGGGCATCTCGCCGATGAGCGCCTGCCGGGCGATTGTCGCGGGCGGATGCGGCGGCGCGGGGCCGCCGCATCCGTCTCGGCCTATTCGGCCGTGGCGAGATGCCAGACGCCGCCGACCCCGTCGCCCGTCGCGTCGCCGGCCTTGGTGTCGCCCGCGTAGGTATAGAGCGGCTTGCCCTTGTGGGCCCACATCGTGGTCCCGTCGCTGCGCGTGATCACGGTCCAGTCGCCTTCGGCGGTCGCCCCGGCTTCGGCTGCGAAGGGCGGCCATCTGGTCGCGCACTCGCCGTCGCAGTTGGATTGGCCGGCGCTGTCCCGGTCGAAGGTGTAGAGCGTCATGCCCCGGGTATCGGTGTAGACCTTCTGGCCGTCGATCGTCGCGGTCTGGGCCGGTTCGGCGGCATAGGCTCCCGCGATGCCCAGAAACAGGGTCGTCAGTGCAGTAACAGCGATTCTCATGGAAATTGCTCCTCCTCCGGAGCGCGGTCGAGGGTAAGGGTCGACCGGATGTCGAAACGCTCGCCGGCGTTTCGCGTTCCTTCCGCTCACGCACTCTTGTTCAGTCGTCGGAAGCCGCGCTATGGTTCCGCCATGGCGCTTGAGAGAAATCAGCTCGTTCTGGACGGAGTGTCGGTGACGCCTTCGCCGCGGACGCGGCATGCGGAACTGCTGCTCCTGTGCGCGCGCATCGGCTACTCCCCCCACCGCTCCGCCTGAATCCGCCCCGGCATTGCTGCCGGATCGATTCAACGGGAGCATCCATCGTCATGACTTATCAGAACTTTTCCCTGAAGCAGCTTCAGGAGATCGACGCGGCGCATTACCTGCACCCCTTCACCGACCACAAGGACCTGCGCGCCGCCGGCAGCCGCATCATCACCCGCGCCGACGGGCCGTTCATCTACGATTCCGAGGGCAACGAGATCCTCGACGGCATGGCCGGGCTGTGGTGCGTCAATGTCGGCTACGGCCGCGACGAGCTGGCCGAGGCCGCCTATGCGCAGATGAAGGAGCTGCCCTACTACAATTCCTTCTTCCGTTGCGCGACGCCGACGCCGGTGCTTCTGGCCAAGAAGCTGGCCGAGATCGCGCCGGCCGGCTTCGAGCAGGTGTTCTACGGCTCGTCCGGCTCCGAGGCCAACGACACGGCGCTCCGGCTCGTGCGTCACTACTGGGCGCTCGAAGGCCGGCCGGAGAAGAACATCATCGTCTCGCGCAAGAACGCCTATCACGGCTCGTCCGTTGCCGGCACGTCGCTCGGCGGCATGGCGGCGATGCACGCCCAGCTCGGCGGCGCCGTGCCCGGCATCGTGCACGTCATGATGCCCTATTCCTACGAGCTGGCGCTGCCGGGCGAGAGCGACCACGATTTCGGCCTGCGCGCGGCCAGGGCGGTGGAGGACGCGATCCTCGAGGCGGGCCCGGACAAGGTGGCGGCCTTCATCGGCGAGCCGGTGATGGGCGCGGGCGGCGTCAAGATACCGCCGGCGAGCTACTGGCCGGAGATCAACCGCATCTGCAGGAAGTACGACGTGCTGCTGATGCTGGACGAGGTGATCACCGGCTACGGCCGCACCGGCGCGTGGTTCGCCGCGCAGTCGATGGGCATCGAGCCCGACACCATCACCACCGCCAAGGCGCTCACCTCCGGCTATCAGCCGCTGTCGGCGCTCCTGGTCGGGGACCGCATCGCGCGGACGCTGGTCGAGAAGGGCGGCGAGTTCTACCACGGCTACACCTATTCCGGGCATCCGGTCGCCTGCGCCGTGGCGCTCGCCAATCTCGACATCATCGAGCGCGAGGGGCTGATCGAGCGCGTGCGCGACGAGACCGGCCCCTATTTCCTCAAGGCGCTGCGCGAGGGCATCGGCGGCCACGGCATCGTCGGCGAGGTGCGGGCGCTGGGCCTGATGGGCGCGATCGAGATCGTCAGGGACAAGGAGACGCGCGAGCGCTTCCCCGGCGACGGGGCGGCCGCGGTCATGGTGCGCGACCATGCCATCGCCAACGGCATGATGCTGCGCGCCACCGGCGACACGATGATTCTGTCGCCGCCCTTGATCTGGACCAAGGAAACCATCGATATGGCGGTGGAGCGTATCGGCAAGGCGCTCGACCGCGCCGAGGCCGATTTGAGGAAGTGACCGATGCCCGAGCTGCCAGTGGTTGCATTGATCGAGTACGAGGATGCGTCCGACGAGGTCCGCGCCGTCTATGACGACATCATGGCGACGCGCGGCATCGACTGGGTCAACAACTTCTGGAAGGTCGTGGCGCACGACCCGGAGTTGCTGAAACGGACATGGGAGGATCTCAAGCAGGTGATGGCGCCCGGCGCGCTCGATCCCCTGACCAAGGAGATGATCTACATCGCCGTTTCGGCAACCAACGGCTGCGAATACTGCACCTACTCGCACACCGCTTCCGCCCGCGCCAAGGGCATGACCGATGCGCAGCTCATGGAGCTCCTGGCCGTCGTCGGCATGGCCAACGAGACCAACCGGCTCTCGAACGGCCTGCGGCCGCCGGTCGACGTCAAGTTCAAGCCGCGTTGACCGGGCCGCGCCTATGGCAGTGAAGCGGGGCTCCCGCCGTTCCGACCGTGCCGCAGGCGCGCTTGCCGGCAGCCTGATGCTGGCGCCGGCGGTGATGGCGCTGCGCGCGCCGCTGCTCGCGGCCGAGG
>JACZJD010000085.1 GCA_014860725.1 Aquamicrobium sp. | reverse complement strand
GTGGCCCGCGCCGCCGCCGGCCACCGATGCCGAGGCCCAGCAGCTCGAGCAGCCGGTTCAGGTCGAATCGCTGCGCGAGGAGGAAGGCCGCCGTGTCGAGCGCCGCGAGGAGCGCCGTGAGCGGCGCGAGGGCGCCGACATCCTGCGCGAGATCGGCGACCGGCTGGTCATCCAGCTCGGCAACAACGCCGTCGTCCAGAGCGACGACCGCCGCCGCCTCGAGCACGACGCCTCGGAGGTCTACTACGAGGAGCTGCCGCGCGGCCGCACCCGCGAGACGGTGGTGCGCCCGAACGGCGTGCAGGTGGTGACGATCCGCGACCGCTACGGCGACGTCGTCAGGCGCTCGCGCATCATGCCGGACGGCCGCGAATACGTCCTCGTCTACGCCGGCGACGGCCGCGACCGCGACGAGCGCCGCGGCTGGCGCGATCCCGGCCTCGACCTGCCGCCGCTCCGGCTCGGCATTCCGGTCGACGAGTACATCCTCGACGCCGGCCGGGTGGACGACGCCGGCGCCTATTACGACTTCCTCGATCAGCCGCCGGTCGACCGCGTGCGCCGGCTCTACTCGGTGGACGAGGTGCGTTATTCGGCCCGCGTGCGCGACAGCGTGCGCCGCATCGACCTCGACACCATCACCTTCGATTTCGGCTCGGCTTCCATCGCCGAGGACGCGATCCCGCGGCTGAGCACGCTCGCCGACGCCATGGGACGCCTGCTCGACGACAATCCGGCCGAGACCTTCCTGATCGAGGGCCACACCGACGCCGTCGGCTCCGACCTCGCCAATCTGGCGCTGTCGGACCGCCGCGCCGAAGCCGTCGCCGCAGCGCTGACCAACGTCTTCGGCATCCCGCCGGAGAACCTCGTCACGCAGGGCTACGGCGAGCGCTACCTGAAGGTCAACACGCAGGAGCCGGAGCGCGAGAACCGCCGCGTCGCGGTGCGCCGCATCACGCCGCTGGTCGCGCCCGTGGCCTCCGGCCAGTAGCGACCGCTCGCCCCGATGAGAAAAGGCCCGGCGGACACCTCCGCCGGGCCTTTTTCATGCAAGCCGCCGAACCCGTCTACCCCAGCGAGCGCACGACCTTGGTATCGGTGCGCTCGAACACCGCGTCGGGCACGAAGAAGTCGGCCGCCAGCGGCCCGGTGGCGCCGGGCGCATAGGCCGCGAAGTCGGTGACGCCCTCGGCGCGCAGCACCTCCTCGTCGATGAAGAAGTTCCCCGTCACCTTGCGCGACGGCTTCGTCAGGATGGCATGGGCCGCGTCGGCCATGATCGCCGGCGAGCGGCTCATCGCCGCCACCGTCTCGCCGCCCAGAAGGTTGCGCACGGCGGCCGTGTCGATGGCCGTCAGCGGCCACAGCGAGTTGACCGCGATGCCGTCCTTCGCGAACTCCGCGCTCATTCCGAGCGTACACATCGACATGCCGAACTTGGCCATGGTGTAGGCGACATGGTCCCTGAACCACTTGGCGCTCATGTCGAGCGGTGGCGCGAGGTTGAGGATGTGCGGGTTCTCCGCCTTCCTCAGATGCGGAATGCAGGTCTTCGACACGAGGAACGTGCCCCGCGTGTTGATCTGGTGCATCAGATCGTAGCGCTTCATGTCGGTCGACAGCGTGTCCGTCAGGCTGATGGCGCTGGCGTTGTTGACGCAGATGTCGATGCCGCCGAAGGTCTCCGCCGTCTTCGCGACCGCGTCGGCCACCTGCGCCTCCTCGCGGATGTCGCACAGGATCGGCAGCGCCCTGCCGCCGGCCGCCTCGATCTCCTCGGCCGCGGTATAGATCGTGCCCGGCAGCTTCGGGTGCGGCTCGGCCGTCTTGGCCGCAATGGCGACGTTGGCCCCGTCCTGCGCGGCCCGCAGCGCGATCGCGAGCCCGATGCCGCGCGACCCGCCCGAAATGAACAGCGTCTTTCCCGCAAGAGATGACTTGGGCGCCATGGTTCCTCCCCTTCCCGCTACCTGAAAATCCGTTCGCCCTGCTCGTCGATCAGCTGCCGCGCCTTGCGCAGCGTCACGTCGACCGCGTCGTCCTTGGCCGCGAAGCGGTCGGCGCGGATGAAGCGGTGCTCCTTCACCTCGCCGCCGATCTCCTTGGTGATGACGCCGCAGGTCTGGTACTGCCCGTCCTCGAGAAAGGGCGCGGGGCGGATGAGGAACCCCTTGTGCTCGACGGGATCGAGCGGCGGTTCTTCCTTCGCCGCGCCCCCGCCGCCGAAGAGCTTCTTCCAGAACGACATAGCCTCGCCTCCTTCATTCCGTTCGGTCGGCCACGGCTCTACCCCACGGAGGGGGCGAGCGCTAGGCGGGAGCGGCCACGGCCGCCATCGCGCGCGCCACCGCCGGGCGCTCCGTCATCCGCTTGCGGTGATCGTGCACATGCGGGAAGCGCGCGATGTCGACGCCGTCGCCCTCGAGCCAGCCGGCAATGGTGAAAAGATAGGGATCGGCGACCGAATAGGTCTCGCCCATCACCCACGGGCCGCGCAGCATCCCGTTCTCGATCAGCTCGAAGCAGGCGGCCATCGTCTCCGGCACCTTCTTCTGCATGGCTGCGATCGCGTCGGCATCGTCCACCCAGCGGCTGCCGCGCCGCCCGTGCGCATGGGCGACATGCACGGTCGAGCACAGGTAGCTGTTGAACGCCTGCAGCTCGGCGAAGGCGAAGGGGTCGTCGAGCGGCGCGAGCTTCGACGCCGGGAAGCTCTGCGCCACGAAGGCGAGGATCGCCGGCGTCTCCGTCAGCACGCCGCGCGGCGTGGCGAGCGCCGGCACCCTGCCCTTGGGGTTGACCGCGAGATAGGCGGGCGAACGCTGCTCGCCGGACGAAAAATCCACCCGCCGCGCCTCGTAGGCGGCTCCGGCCTCCTCCAGCGCGATGTGCGAGGCGAGCGAACAGGTGTTGGGGGTGTAGAAGAAGGTGAGCATGACGATCCTGCCGGTTTGGTCCGCGCGACAGGCTGGACCCTCCGGCCGGCTTTTGCAACGGCGTCGGACGGAATTCAGCCCGGCAGCGTGGCGTCGCCCTCGCCCAGCGCCCGCTGCATCAGCACCACGTCGACCCAGCGGCCGAACTTGAAGCCGACCGAGGCGAAGGTGCCGACGTCGGCGAAGCCGAGCGCGCGATGCAGCCCGACCGAGCCCTCGTTGCCGCTGTCGCCGATCACCGCCAGCATCTGCCGCCACGGCCCCGCCTCGCAACGGGCGATCAGCTCGACGAGCAGCGCGCGGCCGACGCCGCGCCGCCCGAACTCCGGCGAGACATAGACGGAATCCTCGACCGCATAGCGATAGGCGGCGCGCGGCCGGAACGGCCCGGCATAGGCGTAGCCGGCGATGCGGCCGTCGGCCTCGGCGACCAGCCAGGGCAGCCCCGCCGCCAGCACCGCGGCGCGCCGCGCCATCATGTCGTCGAGCGACGGCGGCGTCTCCTCGAACGATCCCAGCCCCTCCAGCACGTGATGCCCGTAGATCGCCTGCACCGCCGCCATGTCGTCGTCACGCGCATCGCGCACCAGCACAGCGCCGGGCAAGGGGGCGGCCGTCTCAGCATGTCCGGTCATGCGTACTCCCGATTCGAAGTTTGAATGCCGGGGCGAGGCGCCCGCCTGTGTGGCCGCCGGCATGAGCAGGAAATTGAAGCCAATCTAGCATGCGTCGCGCGCGATACGTATACGCACATCTACGCATATCGTGCACGCTCGCATCGATTTTTCTGCACCGGCAAAGCATATGAAGAACCCGGCCTTGCGCCGGGTTCTTCATGTTTCCGTCTAGCTGTCGAGGAAGCTGCGCAGCTTGCGGCTGCGCGAAGGGTGCTTGAGCTTCCTGAGCGCCTTGGCCTCGATCTGGCGGATGCGCTCGCGCGTCACCGAGAACTGCTGGCCGACTTCCTCCAGCGTGTGGTCGGTGTTCATGCCGATGCCGAAGCGCATCCTGAGCACGCGCTCCTCGCGCGGGGTGAGCGAGGCGAGCACGCGCGTCGTCGTCTCGCGCAGGTTGGCCTGGATCGCAGCGTCGATGGGCAGGATCGCGCCCTTGTCCTCGATGAAGTCGCCGAGATGCGAATCCTCCTCGTCCCCCACCGGCGTTTCGAGCGAGATCGGCTCCTTGGCGATCTTCAGCACCTTGCGCACCTTTTCCAGCGGCATGGCCAGCTTCTCGGCCAGCTCCTCCGGCGTCGGTTCGCGGCCGATCTCGTGCAGCATCTGGCGCGAGGTGCGCACGATCTTGTTGATCGTCTCGATCATGTGGACCGGGATGCGGATGGTGCGCGCCTGGTCGGCGATGGAACGGGTGATCGCCTGCCTGATCCACCACGTCGCATAGGTCGAGAACTTGTAGCCGCGCCGGTACTCGAACTTGTCCACCGCCTTCATCAGGCCGATATTGCCTTCCTGGATCAGGTCGAGGAACTGCAGGCCGCGGTTCGTGTATTTCTTGGCGATGGAGATGACGAGGCGCAGGTTCGCCTCCACCATCTCCTTCTTGGCGATGGCCGCCTCGCGCTCGCCCTTCTGCACCTGGTTGACGATCTTGCGGAACTCGGCGATCGAGATCGCCGTCTCGGTGGCGAGGTTCTGGATCTCGGAGCGGATCTCGCGGATCGTCTCCTTCTCGTTCTGGTAGAACTCCTTCCAGCCGCGGCCGGACAGGTTGGCGATGGCCTTCATCCAGTTGGGATCGAGCTCGGTGCCCTGATATTCCTTCAGGAACTCCTCGCGGCGCACGCCGTAGCTCTCGGCGAGCCTGAGCAGCTTGCCCTCGTTCTGCACCAGACGCTTGTTGATGTCGTAGAGCTGCTCGACCAGCGCCTCGATGCGCGCCTGGTTGAGCGACAGCGACTTGACCGCCGCGACCAGCTCTTCCTTGAGCTTCTTGTAGGCGCGCTCCTGGCTGGACGACAGGTTGCCGGCGGCAGCCAGCCGCTGCTCGACCTGCTGGTCCTGCAGCTTGCGCAGCTTCTTGTAGGTCGAGGCGATGACGTCGAGCGTCTCCATCACCTGGGGGCGAAGCTCCGCCTCCATCGCGGCGAGCGACAGGTTGGCCTCGTCTTCTTCCTCTTCCTCCTCCTCGGCGCGGGTCTCGCCGCCGACATTGGT
>JACZJD010000595.1 GCA_014860725.1 Aquamicrobium sp. | reverse complement strand
CGAGGCCGGCCTGTTCGACGAGATCGCCGCCGGCGCCGACCGGGCGGCGCAGTCGACTGCGCTCGCCACCCACGAGATGACGAACCTGACCTATCAGATGAACGACATCGTGCTGATGCTCGCTTCGGGTCAGTCCCCGTTCTTGATGATGATGCAGCAGGGCTCGCAGATCACGCAGATCATGGGTCAGCGCGGCCTGGGCGAGATACTGCCGGCGCTCGGCGGCGCGCTGACGAAGCTGATCTCGCCGACGACGATGTTCCTCGCCGGCATCACTGCGGCAGGGTATGCGGGCTACGCGGCGTTCCGGCTGATCCGACCGGAGGCGGTGAATGCCGAGGTGGCGCTGCAGCGGCAGGCTGATCTCCTCGAGGACCTGACGGAACGGTATGGCCGCGTCGGCGAAGCTGCGAAGCGGGCGGCCGTCGAGGGGCTGGAACTGTTCCGCCTGCGGGCGTCGATCAGCGAGCAGGAGCTGGCGCTGCTGGCGCGTAGCGAGGCACGGTCGTTCCTGGGCAGCGTGACGGCCGTCTCACAATACGATCCGCGCACCGGTAACATCACCCACACGCTGCCGTCTGAGTATCGCGAATTCGCGAAAGCGGTCGAGGCGCTACGGGAATCGACGGCGCGCGGCATTCCAGACGTCGAGGAGTTCCGACGCCTTGTAAGCGAGCGGTGGGGACTGGAGCCGAACAACGACGAGCTGACGCGGCAGGCCAAGGTCCTCCTCGATAACACTGCGGCCATGGTCGAGTACGCGCGCGCCCTGAAGCAGGTCGAAGCGGCGCATAGAGAGGCTATGGCGGGGCAGCGGGGCGCGCTGATCGGCAGCGGCGCAGAGGATGCCCGTTTCCAGTATCTCGACGAGCAGCGGATCATGATGCGCGACGCCCAGCGCACCTTTGAAGCCGAGATCGCTTCTCTAGGGGCGCGATCACCTTCCGAGCTGGCGGCAGCGGCACGGCGTCGAGAAGAGCTTAGGTCAGTCAATGGGGAAGGTGATGAAGCCCGCCGCCACCGGATTGACCTCGCCGAGCGTCTTGCGCTGGCCGAGGCCGAGCATGCGCTGACGGAAGCGCAGCGCGAACGCGCGCGCGCCTTGTCCGAGACACTGGCGGCCGCCCGGCTCGATCTTGACCTCGTCGGGAAAAGCGCCGTCGAGGTGGACCGGCTGCGGATGGAGCATCAGCTCCTGTCCGAGCTGCGCCGCGAGGCCGCGCAGAACGGCGTCGAGGCGAGCCAGCAGGAGATCGACGCCATCCGCGCCGTCGCGGCGGAGACGGCCAACCTCAGGGCGATCGCCGGCGCGCGCGAGCTGATCCGGACCAAGGCCGAGGAGTTGGAGATGCTGCGCGTCGAGACCGCCCTGGTCGGCGCATCCGACGCCATGCGGGCGCAGATGCTGGCCCGTCTCGACGCAGAGCGGGACATTCGCGCGCGCGGCATCGACGCGATGGGCGAGGAAGCGCAGCGCATCCGCGCCGCCAACGCGGCGCTCGCCGAACAGCAGACCGTGCTGGAGCGCCTCGAGGACGCATGGGGCGCCGTCCAGTCCGCCGGCGAAAGCATGATCGACACGGTCTTCGACAGGCTGCTCGACGGCGATTTCGAAGGCGCGCTCCGCTCGATCGGCGACGAGATGCTCAAGCTGTCGATGCAGCTCGGCGTGACCAACCCTCTCAAGAACGCCGTCTTCGGGACGAACTACGGCACGTTCGGCGATCTCGGCGGCTGGGGCGGCATCGTCGGGCGTCTCTTCGGCGGCGGCGACCGCGAGGCCGCCAGCATGTTCGGCGGGCAGGCGGTGGCCTCCATGTCGGTGAGCGCAGGCACGGTCATCCTCTCGGGCGATCTCGGTGTTGGCGGCGGGACGGGAGGCCTTGCCGGGAACCTCGCGCGTCTGCTCACCGGCGCGAACGACAACAGCGGCAGCGTGCAGGAAACGGTCTGGAACTTCTTCAGGGGCAAGGGGCTGGCCTCACACCAGATCGCCGGCATCATGGGTCACGTCTCGGCCGAGAGCGCGTTCAACCCGCTCGCTGTCGGTGACGGCGGCGCGTCCTTCGGCCTGTTCCAGAACCACGCTTCCCGCGCGAGCGGGCTGCTGGGTTTCCTCGGCGGCCAGGGCAACCTCGGCAATGTCCAGGGACAGCTCGAGTACGCTTGGCGGGAGCTGCTGACGACGGAACGCCGCGCGCTCGACGCGCTCCTGTCCAGCCGCAATGTTCAGGAAGCGACCGCCGCCTTCGGCGGCTTTGAACGGCCGGCAGGGTACAATGCCGCCGTCCCGGAGGCGATGCACAACTGGACCGGCCGGCTGCGCGA
>JACZJD010000594.1 GCA_014860725.1 Aquamicrobium sp. | reverse complement strand
TCGACGTGCGCCAGCAGGTCGCCATCCGTCAGGTGATCGAGACGGATCTGCCGCTCGTCTACGCCAACCAGGTCGGCGGGCAGGACGAGCTCGTCTTCGACGGCGCCTCCTTCGCCATCCAGTCCGACCGGTCGCTCGCCTTCCAGATGCCGCAGTTCGAGGCGGCCGTCGCGCTGACCGTGTGGAAGCGCGGCGAGGAGAGCTGGCGCTGCGTCGAGGGGCCGTTTGCCGGCGTGCCGGAGAAGGAAGAGGCCGACTATCGCGCCTGCATGCTGGGCCTGCGCGACTATGTCGACAAGAACGGTTTTCGCGACGTGGTGCTCGGCCTTTCCGGCGGCATCGATTCCGCGATCTGCGCCGCGCTCGCCGTCGATGCGCTGGGGGCGGATCGCGTGCGCTGCGTGATGATGCCCTATCGCTACACCTCGCCGGAATCGCTGAAGGACGCCGAGGACTGCGCCCAGGCGCTCGGCGTGCGCTACGACGTGGTGCCGATCTTCCAGCCGGTGGAGGGCTTCTTCTCGGCGCTCGCGCCGATGTTCCAGGGCGAGGTCGAGGGCGTGACCGCGGAGAACCTGCAGTCACGCGCCCGCGGCACCGTCCTGATGGCGATCTCCAACCGCTTCGGCTCGATGGTGGTGACCACCGGCAACAAGAGCGAGATGTCGGTGGGCTACGCCACGCTCTACGGCGACATGAACGGCGGCTTCAACCCGATCAAGGACCTCTACAAGATGCAGGTCTACGCCGTGTCGCGCTGGCGCAACGAGAACGTGCCGGCGGGCGCGCTCGGCCCCGGCGGCGTGGTGATCCCGCAGAACATCCTCGACAAGGCGCCGTCGGCCGAGCTCAGGCCCGACCAGACCGACCAGGATTCGCTGCCGCCCTATCCGGTGCTCGACGACATCCTCGAATGCCTGGTCGAGGGCGAGATGGGCGTCGACGCGATCGTCGCGCGCGGCCACGACCGCGACACGGTGCACCGGGTCGAGCACCTGCTCTACATCGCCGAATACAAGCGTCGTCAGGCCGCCCCCGGCGTCAAGATCACGAAGAAGAACTTCGGCCGCGACCGGCGCTATCCCATCACCAACCGGTTCCGGGACAGAGCATGATCCCGAAGAGTGGGAACCGGTTCTCGGAGAAGATCATGCTCCGGAAAAGACAGACATGAGCGTGACCGTCCGCTTCGCGCCGTCGCCCACGGGGCATATCCATATCGGCAATGCGCGCACGGCGCTGTTCAACTGGCTGTTCGCGAAGAAGCACGGCGGCCGCTTCATCCTGCGCTTCGACGACACCGACGTCGCCCGCTCGCGGCAGGAATATGCCGACCAGATCCAGAAGGATCTCCATTGGCTCGGCATCCACCCCGACGTGACCGTGCACCAGTCGGCCCGCTTCGCCACCTACGACGCGGCGGTGGAGCGGCTGAAGGAGAGGGGGCTGCTCTATCCGTGCTGGGAGACGGCCGAGGAGCTGGAGCGCCGCCGCAGGCTCCGCCTGGCGCGCCGGTTGCCACCTGTCTACGGCCGCGAGGCGCTGAAGCTTTCGCCGCAGGAGAAGGCCGCCCACGAGGCCGAGGGGCGCAAGCCGCACTGGCGCTTCCTGCTGCCGAACTTTTCCGGCGATCCCTTCGCGCCCGTGCGCACCGAAATCCACTGGGACGATCTGGTGCGCGGGTCGCAGACCGTCGATCTCGCCTCGATGTCCGACCCGGTGCTGGTGCGCGAGGACGGCTCCTACCTCTACACGCTGCCGTCGGTGGTGGACGACATCGAGCTCGGCATCAGCCACGTCATCCGCGGCGACGACCATGTCACCAACACCGGCGCGCAGATCGCGCTGTTCCGGGCGCTGGGGGCCGAGCCGCCGGCCCTCGGCCACCACAACCTGCTTACCACCGTGTCCGGCGAGGGCCTGTCGAAGCGCACCGGCGCGCTGTCGATCAGGAGCCTGGCCGAAGACGGCATCGAGCCGATGGCGGTCGCCTCGCTCGCGGTGCTGATCGGCACGTCGGAGAGCGTGTCGGCCGTCCGCTCGATGGACGAGCTCGCCGCGCGCTTCGACCCGGCCGCGACCTCGAAGTCGGCCGCGAAGTTCGATCCGGCCGAGCTCGCCGCGCTCAACCGCGCGCTCGTCCACGCCATGCCGGTTGCCGAGGTGCGGGACAGGCTGTCGGCGCTCGGCATCGCGGGCGACGCCGTCGAACCGTTCTGGCTCGCCGTGCGCGGCAATCTCGGGCGCGTGGAAGACGCCGTCCCGTGGTGGCGCATCGTGAACGAGGGGCCGCAGGAACGGCCGGCCTTTTCGGACGAGGACGTCGCCTTCCTGCGCGCCGCCTTCGACGAGCTGCCGCCGGAGCCGTGGGACGGCGCGACGTGGAAGGTCTGGACCGACCGCGTGAAGGAGAAGACCGGCCGCAAGGGCAGGGCGCTGTTCATGCCGCTCAGGCTCGCGCTCACCGGCCGCGAGCAGGGGCCGGAGCTTGCAGATCTATTGCCTCTTCTGGGCCGGGAAGGAACGCTGGC
>JACZJD010000593.1 GCA_014860725.1 Aquamicrobium sp. | reverse complement strand
CGCCAGCGAGCGGCCGGCCGTCAGCGGCACCTTGGCCGCCGCCACCGGGCCGAGCGCGGCATCGGCGACATCCGCCTCGCGGAAGAAGATGTAGGAGCGGTTCCTGTGCAGGATCTCGTCGACGCGGCCGGGATTCTCCGCCAGCCAGGCGCGGATCGACTGCATCGTCACCTTCTCGCGCGGGATTTCGCCGAGCCCGGCCAATACCCGGCCCGGGCCGGTGAAGGGATGACCGGATTTCGCGGCATAGGTGACGCGCCTCACCCTGCCGTCGGGCAGCTTCAGCCTCGCCGCGCCCTGCACATGCACGAAGAAAGCATCGACCTTGTCGGCGAGCCACGCCAGCGGTCCGGCGCGGTCGCCGAGTGCGCCGCCTTCGATGGCCGCGCGGTCGAAATATTCGACGATGCCGCTTTCCGTCGCCCGCCCGAACGCGAAGGCCGGATCGAAGCCGGCCGGGCGGTTGCCGTCGTCCACCTTGACCAGATCGTCGGGCGGGGCGAGGAGCGGCACGCCGAACCGGGCGGTGCGGACCGGCGAGGCCTCGACCTCCGGCTCGTAGAAGCCGGTGACGAAGCCCGCCTCGCCGCCGTCCGCAACGATCAGAAACGGGAAAAAATGCCGCTCGAAGAAGGCGCGGGCGTCCGCGGTGCCGGAATCGGCCGCAGCGGCCTCGGAAAAGGCTTCATCGAACGCGCCGGCATCGACGCCGAGCGAGCCGGTGCGGTAGGGCGTCTCCAGCCCGTGCACGGCGCTGCGGCGGAAGGCGGCGAAGGCGGAGGCGTGGTCGTCCCGCTCCCAGCCCGGAATGTCGCCGAAGGAAACGGCGTGGAAGAGCGGGGCGAGCGGCATCCTGCGACGGGAGGCTCAGTCGTCGGCTTCGGTCGCCACCAGCTTCCAGTTCGGATCGCGGGAGCGGGTGTCGCGCGCGAAGGTCCACACGTCCTTGACCTCGGCCACGGTCTCGGGGTCCCCGTCGATGACCTCGCCGGCCGCGTTGCGGGTGGCGGACACGAGCTGGCTGACGACGCGCAGCGTGACATGCGCCTCGCTGCCCTTCATCTCGGCATTGACGATCTCGGCCTTGTCGATGCCGACGAAGGAGGACTGGATCTTCTCGTTGCGGCTCTCGCGGTCCGAGATGGCGGCGACGAAGCCGTCATAGACCTCGCGCGACAAAAGGTTCTTGAGCGTGCGGCGGTCGCCGTCGGCATAGGCCATGACGATCATCTCGTAGGCCATCTTGGCGCCGTCGACGAAGACCTTCGGGTCGAAGGAGGGGTCGGCGTCGCGGATGGCGCGCAGGCCGCGGTTCAGCTCGGTGCCGGGCTTGGCGACCGCATCGACGACGGCATAGGCGTTCTCGGCCTCGGCGCCGCCCTTGCGGCGCGGCAGCGACACGACGTTCTCGGCCGGCGCCGCGTCGCCCTTGGCCTCGGTGCGGGGGGAACTGTAGGGGTCGAAAGGCGGCCGCTCGCTGCCGGTGCGCCGGCCGAGCACGTTGCGCAGCTGGAAGAAGATCACGATTGCCGCGATCAGGAAGAAGATCGTGCCGAAGTCGAAAAATTCCATCGTGTCCGCCAAACCCTTTCAGCCGGCGGAAGGCTCGCTTCGCCGGCGGCTCTTTTGCATATAGAACGCATCCCGCCATCATTCAAATCAAAGCGTCGGCACCCTATCTGGAATCGATGGCGGCGCTGCCGCCCACACTCGCGACCCGGAAACACGACATTGCCGCTTCTTCCTCTCATCCTTCTCGCCCTGCCGCTCGTCGAGATCGCCGGCTTCGCGCTAATCGGCAGCCTGGTCGGGGTGCTGCCGACGGTGGCGCTGGCGCTCGCCACCACCGTCCTCGGTGCGGTGCTGCTGCGCATCCAGGGCCTCGGCGCGCTGACGCGCATCCGCGCCACGATGGATGCCGGCGGCACGCCCGGCCGCGACCTGGTGCACGGGCTGATGATCGGGATCGCCGGGCTGCTGCTCGTCGTTCCCGGCTTCTTCACCGACGCCCTCGGGCTGCTCCTCTTCCTGCCGCCGGTGCGCGAGCTCGTCTGGCGCTTCCTCAGGTCGCGCATCGTCGTGGTCGACGCGGCCTATTCCCGCGGCACCGCGGGCTTCCGCCGCGACGGATCGCGCACCATCGACCTCGACGCGGAGGACTTCGCACGCAAGGACGGCCCGCCGCCGCGCCGTCCCCTGCTCGACGGCGACGACTAGCCGCAGGCGTTGCCGCGCTTGTCACGTCCGGCACGCCATGGTAGCCAACCCGGCGATCTGATCCCGGCCGCTGCGGCTGAAACAGAAGGATTTCCGGCCGATGGCCAAGCAACCCGAAGAAACCAACACCCCGCCGGCCGGCGCCGCCAAGGCCGGGAACGGCACCCAGCCCTCGCTCAACGTGCTGGCGCAGTATGTGAAGGATCTGTCCTTCGAGAGCCCCGGCGCGCCCAACTCGCTGCGCGTGCGCGACAAGGCCCCGGGCATCAACATCAACGTCAACGTCAACGCCAACCCGCTGTCGCAGACCGAGTACGACGTGACGCTGACGCTCGCCGCCAAGGCCACGGCCGACAGCGAGGTGCTGTTCAACGTCGAGCTGATCTATGGCGGCGTGTTCCGCGTCGCCGGCTTCCCGCAGGAGCATATGTTGCCGCTGCTGTTCATCGAGTGCCCGCGGCTTCTCTTCCCGTTCGCGCGCCAGATCATCGCCGATTCGACCCGCAACGGCGGCTTCCCGCCGCTGATGATCGACCCGATCGACTTCGCGCAGATGTTCCAGCAGCGCATGGCCGAGGAGCAGGCCAAGGCGAAGGCGGCCCAGCCGAGCTGAGCGGCGGCATCCCCGACGAAACGAGAGAGGCCCGGCGTCGACCGGGCCTTTTTCATGGAGAGCTATGAGCGCTATTCCGCCGCCGCTTCGCTGCGATAGGCCGGGTCGGCCTCGCGCCAGATCGCGCTGTCGCCGATGCCGGCGACGAGACGGGCATGGGCCGCGATCTCGGCCTCGCTCAGGCGTGGCCTGAGCGGCCGCTCGCGCTGGCGGGCCGTGTGGAGGCCGGTCTCGACCTCTCCGGCCACGACGACCGTCTCCACCTGCACGTCGAGGCTGAACGCCGCCTGCCGGCCGCCGATCAGCTCGATATAGACCTCGGCCAGAAGCTCGGAGTCGAGCAGCGCGCCGTGCTTGGTGCGGTGGCTGTTGTCGATGCCGTAGCGGCGGCACAGCGCATCGAGCGAGTTCGGCCCCATCGGGTGCTTGCGGCGGGCAATGGCCAGCGTATCGACCACCCGCCCCGGATCGACCGGCGGCAGGCCGAGCCGGGCGAACTCGGCGTCGAGGAAGCCGATGTCGAAATTCGCGTTGTGCGCGACCAGCATCGCGCCGTCGAGGAAGGCGACAAGCTCCTCGGCCACCTCGGGAAAGGTCGGCTTGCCGACGAGGTCGGCATCGGAGATGCCGTGCACGGCCAGCGCGTCGGGATGGACCGGCCTGCCCTGCGGGTTGATGTAGCGGTGCAGATAGCGTCCGGTCGGAAAGCGGTTGACCAGCTCGACGCCGCCGAACTCGATGACGCGGTCCTCGCGCGCGTCGAGGCCGGTGGTTTCCGTGTCGAAGATGATCTCGCGCATCGATTCGCTCCCTCGCCGCAGCATGGGCGCGCCCTGCCGGCGAGGCAAGGCCTCGTCTAGTCCCTGGCGGGGCTTTCCCCGGCGAGTTCGGCGACCAGCGCCTTCACCGCGGCGCGCGCCGCCTCCATGCCCTCGCCGGTGTCGATCACATGATCTGCCTTCGCCCGCTTCTCGGCATCCGGCACCTGCCGGGCGAGGATCGCGGCGAATTTCTCCTCGGTCATGCCGGGGCGGGCGAGGACGCGCTCGCGCTGCACCTGCGCCGGCGCGGTGACGACGACGACCCTGTCGACACGCTCGCGCCCGCCGGTCTCGAACAGCAGCGGAATGTCGAGCACGGCCAGCGGCGCGCCGGCCGCGCGGTGGCGGGCAA
>JACZJD010000592.1 GCA_014860725.1 Aquamicrobium sp. | reverse complement strand
TTCTTCGTCTGTATGAGTACGGAGGCCATCGCGACGATTCCGGGGAAGGGAGCGATCCGCGACATCCGATGGAGAGGTCGATCCCGGGTGCCTACAAAGTAGGTGGGCGCCATATGTCCGAGCCCACGGGCCCGGTCAGGGACAGCTCCCTAGGGATCAATAAGGCCCCGGGGAAATGTTACTCCTGTCGGGAAGCGCAGATCGCCGTCGCCAATATAGGCGTCCTGCCCGCCGCCCGCCAGTGCGATTTGCGGCCGCCGATTTGCGGGCTTGCACCGGCCCTCCCGCATCCTTAGTTTCGCTTTCGGTTTCAGTCTGAACAATCGCCTCCCAAAAGAATATCAGGCCAAGGGAATATCAGGCATGCGCTTTGAAGGAACGGCGGCCTATGTCGCCGACAAGGATCTGATGGTGGCCGTCAACGCGGCCATCGCGCTGGAACGGCCGCTGCTGGTCAAGGGCGAGCCGGGCACCGGCAAGACGGAGCTTGCCCGCCAGATCGCCGCCGCGCTTGGCACCGAGCTGATCGAGTGGCACGTCAAGTCCACCACCAAGGCGCAGCAGGGCCTCTACGAGTACGACGCGGTCTCGCGCCTGCGCGACAGCCAGCTCGGCGACGAGCGCTTCAACGACATCAACAACTACATCCGCCGCGGCAAGCTGTGGGAGGCGTTTTCCGCCGACCGCAAGGTGGTGCTGCTGATCGACGAGATCGACAAGGCCGACATCGAGTTCCCCAACGACCTGCTGCAGGAGCTCGACCGCATGGAGTTCCACGTCTACGAGACCGGCGAGACGATCCGGGCGAAGCAGCGCCCCATCGTCGTCATCACCTCCAACAACGAGAAGGAGCTGCCCGACGCCTTCCTGCGCCGCTGCTTCTTCCACTACATCCGCTTCCCCGACGCCGACACGCTGCAAAGGATCGTCGACGTCCACTATCCGGGCATCAAGCAGAACCTGGTGCGCGCCGCGCTGACGCGCTTCTACGAGATCCGCGAAGTGCCGGGCCTGAAGAAGAAGCCCTCGACCTCCGAGGCGCTGGACTGGATTCGCCTGCTCGTCGCGGACGACGTCGCGCCCGAGGACCTGCGCACCGACGCCAAGAACGCGCTGCCCAAGCTCCACGGCGCGCTGCTCAAGAACGAGCAGGACGTGCACCTGTTCGAGCGCCTGGCCTTCATGGCGAGACGGCAGAACTGAGCCTCCCGATGAGCGCCGTCGCCGTCCGCCCGCTCGAAAGGTCCGACCACGCCGCATGGCGGCGGCTGTGGACGGACTACCTCGTCTTCTACGAGGCGAGCGTGCCGGAGGAGGTCTATGCCGCGACATGGGAGCGGCTGTTCTCGGACGGCGCGTTCGAGCCGCGCGGCTTCGTCGCGCTGGCCGACGGCGCGGCCGTCGGCCTCGTCCACTACCTCTTCCACCGCTCCTGCTGGTCGCTCGAAGGCAACTGCTACCTGCAGGACCTGTTCACCGCGCCCGCGGCGCGCGGCAAGGGCGTGGGCGCGGCCCTCATCGCCGCCGTGCGCGAAGCGGCGGCGGAGCGCGGCGTCACCAACGTCTACTGGATGACGCACGAGACCAACGCCACGGCGCGACGGCTCTACGACCGCGTCGCGCGCCGCACCGGCTTCATCGAATACGACCTCGGGTGACGCCATGTTCCTCCCCTTCTTCCTCGAGCTGAAGGCGGCGAAGGTCCCTGTCTCGCTGCGGGAGTACCTGTCGCTGCTCGAAGGCATGGAGGCCGGGCTGGTCGACTACGACGTCGAGGGCTTCTACTATCTCGCCCGCGCCGCGATGGTGAAGGACGAGCGCCACATCGACCGCTTCGACAAGGTCTTCGCCCACGTCTTCCGCGGCGTCGAGGCCGTGTCCGGCGAAGGTGCGGTCGACGTCGCCGACCTGCCCGAGGAGTGGCTGCGGCGGCTGGCCGAGAAGCACCTGACCGAGGAGGAGAAGAGGCTGGTCGAGGCGCTGGGCGGCTTCGACAAGCTGATGGAGACGCTGAAGAAGCGGCTGGAGGAGCAGAAGGGGCGGCATCAGGGCGGCTCGAAATGGATCGGCACCGCCGGCACCTCGCCCTTCGGCGCCTACGGCTACAACCC
>JACZJD010000084.1 GCA_014860725.1 Aquamicrobium sp. | reverse complement strand
ATTCAGGACGGGCGTGAGGAACTGCGAGTAGTCGCCGGCGCCGAGCGGCGTGCGGACGGTGGCGACGGTCTCCCAGCCGAGTTCCTCGGTCGCGGCCTTGATCGATTCTTCCTGCGTCCAGCCCCAGGTGTAGTCGGCGGTCAGGTGATAGGCGCGGCGGTCGTTGCCGTAGGCCTCGCCGATGACCGGCGCGATCGCGATGCCCGACTGGTAGGCGTTGAAGAAGTGACGGAAGCCGTAGCGGCGCTTGTCCTTGCCGGTGGTGTCGTTGGAATGGGTCAGGCCGGCCATGAAGATGATGCCCATCTCCTGGCACAGGCTCTGCACGGCGATGGCCTCGCCCGAGGACGAGCCGCCGGTGATCATGATGGCGTTGTCGCGCTCGATCATGCGCGTCGCGCCGGCGCGCGCCACGTCGGAAAGCGTCTGGCTGTCGGACGTGACGAACTGCACCTTCTTGCCGAGGATGCCGTTGCCCTTGAGCGCCGAGGGCTTGAGCACGTTCATGAGGCCGCCGTCGCCCTCGCCGTTCAGGTGCTTGACGGCAAGCTCGTAGGCCTTGAGCTCGTCGGCGCCTTCTTCCGCATAGGTGCCGGTGAGCGGCAGGTTGAGGCCGAACGTCACCGTGCTGCCGGTCGGGTTGTTGCAGAAGTCCTGGGCCCAGGCGCCCCTGGTGAAGATGGTGGGCATGCCGAGGGCGAGAACGCCCGCACCGGCTCCCTTGAGCACATTTCGCCTGCTGGTTCTGAATTTGGTCATGTCGTCTCCTCCACGCGGCACGCCCTCCCGGCGTCGCGCCCTAGAGACTGGCACAAAAAGTCACAACTTCAATATCCAATTGACATCAAAGGTGTTTTTTGTAAATATTGCCGCATCTGTAAAGTTGAATTAGTCAATAATTTACAAATGGCCCGAAGGTCCTCATGAGCCGGGTGCGCACGCCGATCGGCGCCCGCATCAAGCGCAGGCGCATCGCAGCCGGCCTTTCGCAGGCCGCGCTGGCGCAGGCGCTCGGCATTTCGGCGAGCTATCTCAACCTCATCGAGAACAACAAGCGCGCCATCGGCGGCACCCTCCTGCTCAGGATCGGCGAACGGCTCGGCATCGACCTCGAGCACCTGTCGGGCGAGAGCGAAATCCGCACCATCGGCACAATCGGCGAGCTGATGGCCGACCCGGTGATGCGCGGCATCGAGATGGAGCACGAGGCGATTCGCGATCTGGTCGCCCGCTTCCCCGAAGCCGGGGCGGCGCTCGCCCGCCTCTACCGCGCCTTCGCCGATGCCACGGCCGAGATCGACGTGCTCCAGCACCGGCTCAAATCCGATCCGCTGCTGTCGCAGCTTCTCCACCCGATCCTCAACCGCATCGCCGGCATCAAGTCCGGCGCGGAGATCCTCGACACGATCGCCGACCTGACCGAGGAGGAGCGCCGGCGCTTCGTCGGCACCATCAACGCCGAGGCGCGCGAGCTGGTGCCGTCGATGCAGAGCCTCGTCGACTATTTCGACCAGGCGGCGGCGCGCCAGAAGCGCGTGTCGCCGATCAGCGAGCTCGACGAGGCGATCGTCGCCAACGGCAATCATTTTCCGGCGCTCGAGGACGCGGCCGCGACGCTGCGCGCCGAGCTCGCGGGAAAGGGGCAGCCCGGCGAGGCCGCCGTCGCCAGGGCGCTCGAGAAGCAGCTCGGCGTGGCCTGCCGCATCCGCACGGCGCGGAACGGCCGGCACGAGGACGGCGCGTCCGGCGACGACACGCTGTGGCTCGACGAGATCGCGCCGCCGTCGAGCCGGCTCTTCCGGATGCTGCGCCTCTACGCCTCGCGGGTCGCCGCCGGGGTGATCGAGGACACGGCGGCCGGGCTGGAGCTGACCTCCGACGAGGCGCGCACGCTCGCCCGCCGGTCGCTGTCCTCCTATGTCGCCGCCGCCGTCATGATGCCCTACGGCGACTTCCTCGCCATGGCCGAGGAGCGGCGCTACGACGTCGAGCTGATGAGCGAGCTTCTGGGCGTCAGCTTCGAGCAGGTGGCGCATCGCCTCGTCACGCTGCGGCGCAAGGGCGAGGAGGGCGTGCCGTTCGGCTTCCTGCGCGCCGACCGCTCGGGCCGGCTGACGAAGCGCTTTCCCCTGCCCGGCCTCAGCATCCCCGGCTTCGGCCACGGCTGCCTGCTATGGCCGATCTACAGCGCGTTCTCCGAGCGCGGCGTGGTGCGGCAGGTCTCCATCTTCCCCGGCGGCGGGCGCTTCCTGCTGGTTGCCAAGGCGACGTCGAAGCACATCGCCGGCTTCCGCGAGCCGCCGCTCGTCTTCTCGGTCATGCTGGCATGCGACATCGTCCATGCCGACCGAACCGTCTACGGGGAGGGTCTGGATCTCGGCCAGCCGCCGGTCGAGGTCGGGCCGTCCTGCATGCTGTGCCCCCGCCTCGCCTGCAGCCACCGGCAGGAGATACCGGTCTAGCTGCGGCCCTTCTTCTCAGGCATGCAGCGGCGACGCGGTCTCCAGCACGCGCCTGACGGCGGCGACCACGTCGGTGTTGGCGTAGGGCTTGGTGATGAAGCCGTCGGCGCGCAGCGTCTCGGCGGCCTGCCGGTCGTATAGCTGGCCGCGCGCCGTCAGCATCAGCACCGAGGTCCGCCTGAGGTCGTCGCTGGCGCGCAGCTCGCGCAGCACGTCGAGCCCGTTGCGCTTGGGGATCATGATGTCGAGCAGCATCATGCGCGGCCGGAACCTGTAGGCCGCGTCCAGCGCCGCCTCACCGTCGCGCGCCAGCCCGACCGACCAGCCGCACCGCTTGAGGATGAATTCCAGCGACTCCATGATCGCCGGTTCGTCTTCGACGATGAGGATATCCGTCATCACAGCAGCCCCTCCCAAGGCTCTGTGCGACTGCACCGGCATGTCCCGCATTGTGTTGACGTTGGTGATCGCGTGGACGGGGCCGGTCAACCGCCGCTCCGGTTTCCGGCCCCTAACCCATGCCAAAACGCCGCAAAAATCAAGCCCGCACC
>JACZJD010000591.1 GCA_014860725.1 Aquamicrobium sp. | reverse complement strand
TGCAGCTTCGCCAGGTTCTCGTGGGTCGAGCGGGTCTGTTCGGCCATGGTCTGGCCGATCCGCCCGGTCATGGCGTCGAGGCGCTGTCCGAGCGACTGCGTCAGCTCGGCCTGGCGGGCGCCGAACACTTCTGCGATCGCGCCCATCCGCCCCTGCATCTCGGCCTGTGCCTGGAGAAGGCCCGCCATGCGCTGGTCGGCCTCGCGGACGCGTTCGGCGACTTCCGCCGCCGCGGCCGCCCGGGCGTTCGCCGAGCGCCACAAGGCAACAACGAGCGCGACGAGCAGCGCCAGCGCGACGATGCCGAGGCCCGCGAGCCCGGCCCCCAACGTCACCGGCGTCGCGCCGAGCTGTGCGATCGGTTCGGAGAGGAGGGACTGGAGATCGTTCATCGCGGCACTCTAGACGATTCGGCCGGGCGTGACAGATCAAAACGGGAACGTCATTGTTCCGCACCCGTTGACGCTCCGGCGGCGAGGTCTTAGGTGAGGCCCATGACCGTGAAGCCGCTGATCATCCTGCCCGATCCCGTTCTGCGCCAGGTGTCGAAGCCCGTCGAGCGCGTCGACGCGCCGTTGCGCAAGTTCGCCGCCGACATGCTGGACACCATGTATGACGCGCCCGGCATCGGCCTCGCCGCGATCCAGGTCGGCGAGCCGCTCCGCCTGCTCGTCATCGACCTTGCCAAGGAAGGCGAGCCGCGCGCTCCGCAGGTTTTCGTCAATCCCGAGGTCGTTGCCAGCGCCGACGAGCGCTCGGTCTACGAGGAGGGCTGCCTGTCCATCCCCGACTACTATGCCGAGGTCGAACGCCCCGCCGCGGTGACGGTCACCTATACCGACCTCGACGGCGTGCAGCGCGAGATGAAGGCCGAGGGCCTGATGGCCACCTGCCTCCAGCACGAGATCGACCATCTGAACGGTGTCCTCTTCATCGACCACATCTCCAAGCTGAAGCGCGACATGGTGGTGAAGAAGTTCAAGAAGCTCGCCCGGGACAAGGCTCCGGCGCGCATGCTGGGATAAAGCCTGCTCCAGTTGATCGCGTATTTCAGCAGCAAGCATGAGGGCCGCATCCCCGTCTTCGGCGAAACCGCGTCGGAGTTCTACGGCCGCGTTGCCGCGGCGCGCCGGCTGGCCGGGCAGTCCATCGAGACCAAGGGCACCATGTTCGCCGCGATCTGCACGGCGCACGACGCCACGCTCGCCGCGCGTAACGTGCGCGGCTTCGCCGGGCTTGACCTCACGCTGGTAAACCCGTTTGAAGCGGGGGCCTGACCCGCCGGGTCGGAGCGAACGCAACCTGCTCGGGAAACAATGCCGCTGCGCATCGTCTTCATGGGAACGCCCGACTTCGCCGTCGCCACGCTGCGCGCGCTGGCCGAGGCCGGGCACGAGATCGTCGCCGTCTATACCCAGCCGCCGCGCCCCGCCGGCCGCCGCGGCCTCGAACTGACGCCGTCGCCGGTGCAGCGCGAAGCCGAGCGGCTGGGCATACCTGTGCGTTCGCCGGTTTCGCTCAAGGGCGGGGCCGAGCAGGCCGCGTTCCGCGCGCTTGCCGCCGACGTCGCCGTCGTCGTCGCGTACGGGCTGCTGCTGCCGGCGGCGATCCTCGAAGGCACCCGGCTCGGCTGCTACAACGGCCACGCCTCGCTGCTGCCGCGCTGGCGCGGTGCCGCACCGATCCAGCGCGCCATCATGGCCGGCGACGCCGAGACGGGCATGATGATCATGAAGATGGATGCGGGCCTCGACACCGGCCCGGTCGCGCTCGCCGAGCGGGTGCCGATCGGACCGACGATCACCGGGGGCGAACTCCACGACCGGCTGATGGCGGTCGGCGCCCGGCTGATGGTCGAGGCGATGGCGCGGCTGGAAGCCGGCGACCTGCCGCTCGCGCCGCAGGCGGAAGACGGCGTCACCTACGCCCGCAAGATCGACAAGGCCGAGACGCGGATCGACTGGACCCGTCCGGCCGCCGAAGTCTCCGCCACGATCCGCGGCCTGTCGCCCCATCCCGGCGCCTGGTGCGAGATCGAGATCGCCGGCCGGCCGGAGCGGCTGAAGGTGCTGCGCTGCCTCGCCGCAGGCGACCGTCAGGTCGCGGTCGAGCACGATGCCCGGCGCGCCCCGCCGGCGCTTGAGAGGAACCGCGCCTGGTGGGTGCCGAAGCGCCTCGACGCGGCGGCCATGCACGCCGCCGCACAGGAACTCGTCGGCCGCCACGACTTCACGACTTTCCGCTCGGCGCACTGCCAGGCGAAGAGCCCGATCCGGACCCTCGACCGTCTCGACGTCACACGCGACGGCGATGTCATCGAAGTCCGTGCCGCGGCGCGGTCGTTCCTGCACAACCAGGTGCGCTCGATGGTCGGCACGCTGAAGCGCGTCGGTGAGGGCGCATGGACGCCGGCCGACGTCGCCGCCGCGCTCGCCGCCCGCGACCGCGCCGCCTGTGCC
>JACZJD010000590.1 GCA_014860725.1 Aquamicrobium sp. | reverse complement strand
GCGACGTGCTGGCCGGACGGCTTGCTCGCGACGGCCGGACGAAGGAGGCGGACGCCTGCTTCCGCTTCCTGCCGACGCGCGCGAAGCTCGACCTGATGGGCTGGGCCGAAGAGGACATCTTCGCCCACTGAGGCCGCGGCGACCGGGCCGGGGCGAGGCTTTTGCCGGCGGAGTGAAGGCGGCTGCCGCGCTGCCCGGACTTCACGCTTCGCAGCGGAATTTTCGCCTCGAAAACAAGCACATAAGATACCAGATAGCCGGCTCGGAAATGTAATCCGGTTGTTAACGATTGGGCTCCTAGATGCCTCCCGGGCCCGGTGTTCCGGGCCGGGGGCAAAAGCGCCGATCGTGTCGCGGCGTCCGTATTGCGGCGCCTGATTTCCGGCTTTTGCGGGAGATCGACGGCCGCGAGGGGCAGCCTTCACTGCCATGAACGAGAATGCGGAGCCGGTCGGGAGAGCGCCCGGTTCTCCGGTTAACAGATCTTCGGAAACGGAAAGGGGTGCGGAGACATGCTGCGCCGCGAGGAAACCGCTTTTGCCGGACGGCCCGATGGGGTCGGCCCGGACGGCCGGAACGCCATCGCCGCGTCGCGACACCGCCTGCCCGTCCCGGAGTGCATCCGTCGCGACCGCCGCACTGCGCTCGTCGACCGTCTGTGAAAGACCAGCCATGACCACCACCGCCAACGACGTCTCGATCCGGGAGCGTCTCGATTTCATCCAGATGGATTCCGAAGGCCGCGCCGCGCTGCGCTCGCTCAAGGCGCTCGTCGACCGCGAGCTGCCGCTCGGCCTCGACAAGCTCTACGCCCAGATCCGCCGGACGCCCGAGACCGCGAGGCTGTTCGCCTCCGAGGCGCAGATGACCGGCGCCAAGGGCGCGCAGCTCCGGCACTGGGTCAACATCGCCAATGGCGACTTCAATGCCGACTACGCGCGGAACGTGCAGGCCATCGGCAAGGCCCATGCCGCGATCGGCCTCGAGCCGCGCTGGTACATCGGCGGCTACGCCGTCGTGCTCGACCATGTCGTCCGGGCCGCCGTGGAGGAAATGTTCCCGAAGGGCGGCCTGTTCGCGAGGAAGACCGTCGATGCCGGGGAATGCGGCAAGGCGCTCGGCAGCCTCGTCAAGGCGGTCCTGCTCGACATGGATCTGGCGATCTCGGTCTATATGGAGGAGGCGGAGACCGCAAAGCAGGCGGTCGCGGCCATCGCCGGCGAGCGCCAGTTCGTGGCCGACAGCTTCGGCGCGGCCATGGCGGCGATGGCGGGCAAGGACCTGACGTGCCGCGTCTCGGGCGACCTGCCGGAGGCCTATCACGCGTTGCGCGACGACTTCAACGCCGCGGTCGGGACGCTGGGCGGCGCGCTGCACGAGGTGGGCGAGGTCTCGCTCTCCATCGACGCAGTCGCCCGCGAGATCGCCGGCGCGGCCGAGGATCTGTCGCGGCGCACCGAGCAGCAGGCGGCCTCCGTCGAGGAGACGGCGGCGGCGCTTGAGGAGATCACCGCCACGGTGCGCAACGCCACCCAGCGCGCCGAGGAGGCGGGCAGCCTCGTCGCCCGCGCCCGCACCAGCGCCGAGAAGTCGGAGACGGTGGTCCAGCGCGCCATCGCCACCATGGGCGAGATCGAGCGCTCGTCGCGCCAGATCGGCTCGATCATCGGCGTCATCGACGAGATCGCGTTCCAGACCAACCTGCTGGCCCTCAACGCCGGCGTCGAGGCCGCGCGCGCCGGCGACGCCGGCAAGGGCTTCGCCGTCGTCGCCTCCGAGGTGCGGGCGCTGGC
>JACZJD010000589.1 GCA_014860725.1 Aquamicrobium sp. | reverse complement strand
TCGTCGCAGACGTCGACATGCGTGCGGATGGCGAGCAGCCCCATCGACACGGCCCAGTCGCAATAGCGGAGCGCCCGCTCCTTCACCGCCTCGTGGGTGAGCAGCGGCTTCAGCTCGCCCCACAGCGCGATGCCTTCGAGCAGCGTGCCGGAGGCGTTGATGCGCGGGATGCCGTAGGAGAGCGTCGCATCCATGTGGAAGTGCGGATCGACGAAGGGCGGCGAGACGAGGCAGCCGGCGGCGTCGACCACGCGGCCGGCCTCGGCCGCGATGCCGTGCTCCACCGCGGCGATCCTGTCGCCCGCAATCGCGATGTCGGCAATCTCTCCGTCGGGCAGGGTGCCGCCCTTGACGATCAGGTCGAAGCTCATCTTTCGCCTTTCCGGTAGGGGATCATCAGCGCCTTGGGATAGGCCGCGCGCCGCGACATGACGACGAGCGCCGCGATCGACAGCACGAAGGGCATCATCAGGAACAGCTGGTAGGGCGCGACGCCACCGGTCAATTGCTGCAGGCGCACCTGATAGGCGTCGAAGGCGGCGAACAGGATCGCGCCGAGCTGCGCCTTGCCCGGCCGCCACGAGCCGAACACGACCAGCGCGATGCAGATCCAGCCGCGGCCGTTGATCATCTCGAAGAAGAACGAGTTGAAGGCCGACATGGTGAGGAACGCGCCGCCGACCGCCATCAGCGCGCTGCCGACCATCACCGCGCCCATGCGCACGGCCGTGACCGAGATGCCTTGAGCCTCGACGGCGGCCGGGTTCTCGCCCGCCGCGCGCACGGCGAGGCCGAGCGGCGTGCGGTAGAGCACCCAGGCGACGAGGCCGACCGTGACGAAGGCGAGATAGGTCAGCGGCGTCTGGGAGAACAGCGCCGGGCCGACGAGCGGAATGTCGGAAAGGAGCGGGACGGGCAGCGGCTGGAACGGCTCGATCTTGGGCGGCGAGGTCACTTCCGGCAGCGCCAGCCGGTAGGTGAAATAGGTGAGGCTGGTGGCGAGCAGCGTGATGCCGATGCCGACCACGTGCTGCGACAGGCCGAGTGGCACGGTGAGCGCGCCGTGGAGCAGGCCGAACAGCGCGCCGGAAAGCGCCGCGACCGCGACGCCGGTCCACAGGTCGCCGCCCCAGTAGACGGTGATCCAGCCGGAGAACGCGCCGACCGCCATGATGCCCTCGATGCCGAGATTGAGCACGCCGGCGCGCTCGCAGATCAGCTCGCCCATGGTGGCGAAGATCAGCGGCGAGGCGATGCGGATCGCGGCGACCCAGAACGAGGCGGTGAACAGGATCTCGAAGGCTTCGACCATCCTCACCTCCACCTGATGCGGAAGCGGGTCAGCATGATCGCCACCACCATGGTCAAGAGCGCGGTCGCCACCATCACCTGCGCGATGTAGGAGGGCACGCCCGCCGTGCGGCTCATCGCGTCGGCGCCGACGAAGATGCCGGAAACGAAGATCGCCGCCGCCACGACGCCGAGCGGGTTCAGCATCGCCAGCATGGCGACGACGATGCCGGTGTAGCCGAAGCCGGGCGACAGATCGAGCGTGAGGTTGCCCTTCAAGCCGGCGACCTCGGAGAAGCCGGCGAGCGCCGCGAGCCCGCCGGAGAGCAGCGCCGTCTTCATCAGCACCCGGTTGACCGGGATGCCGGCGAAGCGGGCGGCTTCGGGATTGTGGCCGACGGCGCGCATCTCGTAGCCCAGCGCCGTCTTCTTCATGATCACCCACACGGCGACGGCTGCAATGAGCGCGATGACGAAGCCGAGATGCAACCGGCTGCGCGGCACGAGTTTCATCAACTGCGCATCCGCCACCACGCGCTGCGACTGCGGCCAGCCCATGCCCATCGGGTCCTTGAGCACGCCTTCGAGCAGCATGGAGACGAACAGGATCATGATGAAGTTGAAGAGCAGCGTGGTGACGACCTCGTCCACCCCGAACCGGGTCTTGAGGATGGCCGGGCCAAGCAGCAGCGCCGCGCCGGCCGCCATCGCGGCCACCATGATGAGCGGGATCAGGATCGGCGCGGGCAGGGGCAGTGCGCCGGTGCCGAGCACGACGGTGACGACGCCGCCGGCATAGAGCTGCGCCTCCGCGCCGATGTTCCACAGCTTCGCCCGGAAGGCGACGGCGACGGCGAGGCCGGTGAAGATCAGCGGCGTGGCGCGCGTCAGCGTTTCGAGGATGGCGAATTGCGAGCCGGCCGCGCCCCGGGCGACCAGCGCGAACACCGAAAGCGGCGACGCGCCCGCCGCCAGCACCAGCAGCGAGGCGATGACGAAGGTGGCGCCGACCGCGCCGACCGGATAGGCAAGCGTCGTGGCGAGCGACGGCGCGGGCTTCGGCTCGATCCTCATCACGCGGCCTCCTCGATCCCGTGGCCGGCCATCAGCTCGCCGAGGTCGCGGATGGTGCGCTCGCCGCGCTGCGACGGGGCGGAAAGCCGGCCCTTGAACATCACCGTCACCTCGTCGGACAAGGCGAGAATCTCGTCGAGGTCTTCCGAGATCAGCAGGATCGCCGCGCCCCTGGCGCGGGCTTCGAGCAGCCGTCCGTGGACATAGGCCACCGCGCCGACGTCGAGGCCGCGCGTCGGCTGGTTGGCGAGGATGACGACCGGGTCGGGATCGAGCGCGCGGCCGAGGATCAGCTTCTGCATGTTGCCGCCCGAAAGCAGGCGGATGCGCGTCTCCGGCGACGGGCATTTGACGTCGTAGTCGCGGATCAGCTCTTCGGCGAAGCGCCGTGCCGCCTTCCAGTCGAGGAAGCCGTGGCGCGAGAAGCGGGCCGAGCGGTAGCGCTCGGAAATCACGTTCTCGGTCACGCTCATGTCGGCGATCGAGCCGACGGCGTGGCGGTCCTCCGGGATGCGGGCGATGCCGTGGGCGAGTGCCGCGCGTCGGCTGGTTGGCGAGGATGACGACCGGGTCGGGATCGAGCGCGCGGCCGAGGATCAGCTTCTGCATGTTG